>JAEUQD010000185.1 GCA_016789925.1 Bryobacterales bacterium
GCCATTCCAATCCACGGCGACGGGCCGTGACAGCGCGCCGCTCTTCACATAAGGATCAATCTGTTCGAGCGGCTTCGGGTCGCGCATATTCAGCGCCAGCGACACCGTGCCGTCCTCTTCGCCCACCAGCACCGACTCGACTCCGCCCCAGGTCACCGCCCTCGGTTGCAGCATGCACAAATCCATCCGGAACAACGTTCGCAGCAGACCGCCCTTGCGCGGCCACACGTTCACCGTGTCCAGGAAGTCGCCCACGACCAAATCGCCCGTCCGCAGCAGCGTCGGCGACGGACTGCCCCGCGTCTCGATCGGCAGTTTCTCCGGCGCCGCGTACCGTGGTTCCGCGTTCGTACCGACGTTCCTGTGGAAGTACACAAAGCCCCGCACCGGACCGCGCGTCCAGCGACCCCGAGCGTTATACGCATCGTCCCAGCCATACTCGCGCCAGTCCGAGACGCCAATCAACAGGTCAATCCGCCCGTCGCCATCCCAGTCCGTGGGATACCAAAGGTCATCCCGGCCAATCCAGTAGTCGCGCGGCACATCGACAGCCACCCACGCCTGCATCCGGTTGCGTTTCACATCGGAATAGTAACCGCCGGTGGTGACCAGATCGAGCTTGCCGTCACCATTGAAGTCCGCTACCACGGCATCCTTGGCCGCCTTGCCGATCCACTCGGCTTTGCTGAAATACCCGCCGAGGTTCGTGAACAGGTACGTCCCCGCATACGGCCGGTCCGTACAGCCGACGATCAGATCCATATCCCCGTCATCGTCGATGTCGATGGCCGCTGGATGGGCCCATAGCCCCACAGCCAACTTCCCCCGCACGCCGGGACGCCCGTACGTCAACCGGTCCCCCGCGCCCACCATCGCCGGTTCCGGAGATGCCTCCCCGCCCGCTTCAATCCGGTACTCCCGAGCCCCCGTCGAAACCCACGCCACCCGCACCTTCCGTCCCCATCGCTCCGTCTTCGCCGGCAGCAACGCCGCGCCGTCGCGAACGGCGACCAGCCCTGGATCCAGTTCCGCTTCCCACAACAGCGGCCGCCCCGCCGGGGCAACACTTTGATACACGATCGCCAGCGCAAGCAACAACACAACCACGAGCATAGCGCCCCTGGCTACGCGTAGACGGCGGGGGTGGCGGGGATACTTTCGACCTGCCGCTTGAGGCATGGGCCTGTCGGTTCTCGCCCTGCGCTTCGTTCACCCGGTGATATTATAAGGAGCCCACGGCAACGGGTAACTTGATGACCGGGCAAACCATCGGACACTTCCTTATCATCGATAAGTTGGGCGAAGGCGGCATGGGCGTGGTCTACAAGGCCCGCGACAAGAACCTGGAACGTCTGGTCGCGATCAAAGTCCTCCCGCCCGACCGTGTGAAGGACGAATCGCGGCGCCTGCGTTTTCTCCAGGAAGCTAAGTCCGCCTCGGCGCTCAACCACCCCAATATCGTCACCATCCACGAGATCTTTGCCCACGATGGCGGCGACTGCATTGTGATGGAACTGATCGACGGTAAACCGCTCGATCAACTCATCCCCCGCCAGGGCCTACGCGCGCCCGAAGCCCTCCGCATCGGGGTCCAGATCGCCGATGCGCTGGCCAAAGCCCACGCCGCCGGGATCATCCATCGCGACATCAAGCCCGCCAATATCATGGTGACCACCGAGGGCCGCGCCAAAGTCCTCGACTTCGGCCTCGCCAAACTCGCTGAACCCGCCCCCACTACGCCTGAAGACGCCACCCGCACCCTTCGCGCCGACCCTGCCCTGAAGACCGAAGAAGGCGCTGTGGTCGGCACCTCCGCCTACATGTCGCCGGAACAGGCCGAAGGCAAGCCCGTTGACCCGCGCACCGACATCTTCTCCTTCGGCGCGGTCCTCTATGAGATGCTCACCGGCCAGCGAGCCTTCAAGGGCGACTCGCGCATTGCCACCCTTGCCGCGGTGATCAACCAGGATCCTAAGCCGCTCTCGGAATTCGCGCCCAGCCTGCCCCGCGATTTGGAACGCGTCCTCAACCGCTGCCTCCGCAAGGATGCCGCCCGCCGCTTCCAGCATATGGACGATCTGAAACTCGCCCTGGAAGACCTCCGCGAAGATTCCGAAACCAGCACAACCATCCCACCTCCTGCCCCTGCCCGGCGCCGCAAAACCTGGCTTTGGGCGACCCTCGCCGCTGCTGCCGCTTTGCTCGGCCTGGGCGCATTTGTCGCCCCGCGGTTCGGCCGCCCCGACCCCAGCACAGCCCCCAGACTGGTGACGCTCACCAGTTACCCGGGCCGCGAATTCAACCCCGCGCTATCGCCCGATGGCAAACAAATCGCCTTTAACTGGAATGGCGAAAAGGAAGACAACGTCGACATCTACATTAAGCTGCTCGACGCCGGCGCTCCGCTTCGCCTGACCTCCAGCCCACTCGCAGACCTCTATCCAGCCTGGTCGCCCGACGGCCGTTACCTCGCCTTCGTCCGCCTGCGTGGTCAACCCGGTGAGGCGGGCTATTTCATCATTCCCGCCCTCGGCGGCCAGGAGCGCAAAGTCGCGGACATTCCGCAATGGGACTTCCACACGGCCCATCCCGCCATCGACTGGGCGCCCGACAGCAAAGCAGTCATCCTCTCCGATGCCACACTCATACCTCCCGCCCTCGCCCTGATCCCCCTCGATGGCTCACCACCCAAACGCCTCACCACTCCTCCAGCCGGCACGCTTGCCGACACGCTGGCCAAAGTCTCCCCGGATGGCCGCTCGATCGCCTTTTACCGCGGAACCGGTAGCGGCATCGGAGACTTTTATCGAGCCGACTTTCTCGGTGACCAGTTGGGGCCGGCAACCCTCGTCTACAAATCGTCCCAACGCACCGATTTTTCGTGGTCCGCCGACAGTCGCGAACTCATCGTCGCCGATCAGTTCCAAGGGCAGCAGGCTTTGCTCCGCGCGCCCGCTTTCGGCGGTGCGCCTGCCCGGCCCATACCCGGCGCGGGCTACGATGCCCATTCTCCCTCCGCCGCCCGCACCGGCCACCTCCTCGCGTTCACCCACGCAACGTTCGATCCCAACATCTGGCGTATGCCTCTCGACCCCAAATCTCCCAGTCAGCCCGTCCGCATCATCGCCGCTTCCCGTAGCGATGACCAAGCCGAATTCTCAGCGGACGGCAGTCGAATAGTTTTTGTATCCGACCGCACGGGGAACCGCGAGATCTGGGTTGCGAACGCCGACGGAAGCAACCAGACGCAACTGACGTTCAACGCCTTTGGACCCGCCGCCCCTCGCTGGTCCCCCGATGCCCGATTCATAGCCTTCGCCGCCCGCCCCGGCGGCAACGTCGATATCTATGTGATCGCCGCTGCTGGTGGCCAGCCCCGCCGCCTCACCAGCCATGCCGGCGAAGATGCTTCCGCCCGGTGGTCCCGGGATGGCAAGACCATCTACTTCGGATCGCGCCGCACAGGACGCCTGGAGATTTGGAAGATCCCCTCCGATGGCGCCGCACCGGAGACCCAGGTCACCCGCGACGGCGGATGGGTAAGCCAGGAATCCGCCGACGGCCGCACCCTCTTCTATACCAGGTTGGGTGCGCCCGGCATCTTCCGCAAGGACCTACCCTCCGGCGAAGAGAAGAAGATCCACACCGCCAACGCCCTTGCTTTTTGGTGTCTTGTCGGCCATAACCTCTACTTTCACGACTTCGGCGCCCGCGTGATCCAGAAACTCGATGTCACTTCCGGAACAACCACAGACGTGGCAACAGCCGATCCCCGCGGTTTTCCCATCTTTGGTTTCTCCGTCACCCCCGACGAGAAGTGGCTGCTCTACACCCGCACGGACCAGGGCACATCCGACATCATGCTGCTCGAAAACTTCCGCTAAGGCAGCCAGCGGGCGGCGAAGAAGCAAGCGCAGACGAGGACGACCGGTCACGATGCTTGACGCCGTACGGCAACCGGTCCCCCGCGCCCCCGTCGAAACCCACGCCACCCGCACCTGCGCGACGCGGACGTTCTGGTTCTCGCCGCGCTTCCACCCAATCGCTTGTTCGAGCCCCTTGATGACGCTGGCACCAACGGTGGACCGTTTGCCCCTCGTGCGCCTCGACGTGTTCTTCGCCGGCTGTTTGGATTTGCTGTTGGTGCTCATCGAGCCCTCCAATCCCCACCGCACCTTTCTCACGTCGCCGGTTTCGGCGACGATCCTGCCGGCTTCCGAATTTGCGCCCAGGAAGACTGCGAGGGTCTTCAACGGCCGTCATCGGCGCGCCCGCCATACCCTCCACCTATACGCAATTTGCGGAGTTTTTGATAAACCGGGGCCATGTGCCCGAACACCCAAACTCCGCTTACGGTTTGCACTCGCCCTCAAGGCGTCGCCGGAAAAGCTCCCGGACCTCACCCGCCTCCAGAGCCCGGTTCCACATCACCATTTCGTCGAGCAGCCCTTCCAGCCGGCCTTTACTCGCGGCGGACCACCCCAGTCTGACGGGTTGATTATACGCAAGTCCGTGGAGCGACGCCAGGGACGTGCCCTCAGCATGCAACTCGCCATCCACAAAGAGGCGAATCGCTTGAGCCGTCTTCGTCAGGGCAATGTGATGCCATTTCCTGTGGGCCAGATCGGATGTCCCGCGGAGTTCCAGGTGAACGGCTTTCTCCCCACGGAATGAAAAGCCCAGCCTGCCGTCGGTGTTGACCATGAGACGCCAGGAGACCTCCTCGGTGGGTAGCCGGTATTCGAGAATTGGAATAGGTAAAGGGGACCGCTCCATCTTGACGTAAAAGGCTATGGAAGAGTCAAGATGCCCGAAATTGTGCGTAGATGGCGCCCGTATCTCCATCGGCGTTCCCGACGGATGCAGTTGAAGGGCCTGCCCGACAAATCCGGCGGCATACTGCGCTCCCTCTTCTGGGACGATCCGCGCGTTCTCGATCCTGTCTCCGGTCGCGCCGTCCACCGCCAAGTGGTGAATTGCCCCCACTCCCAACTCGGAGCAAGACGGGGGTTCGACGTCCACGACCTCGACTTCCGCCCCATCGAGAAGGAAAAAGACTCGACGGCCATCCGCGGAGGCCAGCGCGCTGCCCGCCGTCGGCAGCTTCCACCGCTCGATCAGGGCGAAATTGGAAGTACGGTACACCTCCGCAAACTGGCTTGAGAACAGCGCCGCATTCCCACTTCCCAGGAAGGAAGTTCGATTGCCGAGGAACGTGATGGGCAGCGCGAAAGTCTTGACGATCTTGCGGTCGGCCAAACGATACACGTAGGCGACACGGGAGGGAGTTTGCAAGCACCCTTCCCGGTCATACCGGTCGCTGGAACAGGCATCTCCCCCATCCATCCAAAGGGTTCGGCCATCCGGACTGAACTGATGCTCTCCGCCGACAAGCGGAGGCCCCACAAAAGAATCCAGCAGGCGTCCGTCTCTAGCGTCGAAAATTTCCACTGCGTCGTGCCCTTCCCGGCCGCGCGGACCGCCGCACTGATAGCTGACTGCGAGTCTCTCTCCAGTGCGGTCCAGACGAACAAAAGCAGGGCATGCATCGGTGGAGATCACCTTCAGTTCCCGCTCTGGAAACAGGCGTAGGCGTTTGGCGCCCCCGTGCATGAGTGCCAGAAACAAACTCTCGCCGTCGGGTGTGAGGGTCAAATCGTTCACTGGACTCCCGAGATGCATCACCTCTCTGACTCGCGCAGTCTCGAGGTCAACAATGATGAGCTTCCCGACGCTCGTCCCGACGTAAGCGAGTTTTCGAGATTCGTCAGCCACCGCGCTCCATGGGAACTCGGGGAGATCAATCACCCTGGCATCCCCACTGCGGGTATCCAGGATGTACAGCTCTTTGGCTTTGGAAGCGCCCGCGTACAGACGTTCACCGCCGGCAGTCGGCCACGGCTGGTTATAACGCCCAGGGAACCGGAGTGTCCAGAGTGCGCCGTTCTCAGAACTCACTCGCCAAAACAGCCGTGAGGGCCGGTCCGCCGCGGAAGGAGGCGTCGGATGGGGTTGGGGCCGGTTCCGGACGATCAGAGCCACGACGATCCCGACGACAAACACGCCCGCCAGCGCCAGGGCGATCAGCACCGGGCGTCGTGTCGTCGTGCGAGGGGCCTGGCGCCTCCCCGCACGCCACCGGTCGATCTCCCCTTTGTACGCAAATACTCGCGCCGCCCGCCCATTGCCGTCACGGTGAATCGGCAGCGGCGGGTCGCTCTTCTCCCAACGTTGCGCCGCCCGCGTCGTGACCTCCAGATACCCGGAGATCGCCGCCCACCCCTCCAGAAGATCCTTAGCGGGTTCCCCATCGTTGCGTCCCGGCGTGCCCATGTGCAGGACATTATCCCCTGCCCGTCAACGCGACGCACCTGCGATGTCAGACCCAAGTCGTTGATTGTCGAAACTTGTCGCTTGTCTGTCGTCCAAACCTCGGGTTAGCTTTCTAGCTCTGTCGCCAAGTGCGTCGCGCGCCAGTCGATGTTCGATATGACAGCGCCAACGGCTTCAGGTGGCGACAGCGATCTTGGTTCGATCTCGGGAGGAGATGCTTCATGAAAAGTAATGCGACGCTCCAGCTACTCGGCGGCCTGGGGCTGCTGATGACGCCACTGATGGCCCAACCCCTCAGCTTTACAAGGACCGATTACGCGACTCGCCTCAGTCCGATCGGAGTCGCAACCGCGGACTTTGATAAGGATGGAAAGGTCGACATCGTGGTAATGGAATCCGCCGTTCAAGGCTTCAGTTTGTTTCGGGGCTTGGGCAATGGCCAGTTCGCACCGCCGGTGTCGTTCAATTTGAACCCAGGTGCCGCCGGAGGCCTAGTCTACTCGACCGACTTCAATAGCGACTCGAATCCGGACATCATCATTCCGCGCCCTAGCAGCACTGGGCAAGGGTTCGGAAACCAGGTAACGGCAGTGTTGGGAAGCGGCACAGGCAGCTTCAATCTACCTGGCTTCACATTCACCTCGGGCGGTACAAACATAGGGCTGGAGGTGGGAGACATTGATGGGGACGCCAAGCCGGACGTTGTAGTGGGCTCTTGCGATTCCGGCATGATTCATCTCTACCATGGCAACGGAGACGGTACATTTTCAGGGCTGGGAACCCTCCCGTTTCAGCAATGTGGCGGGCCCGCGAATTTTCCGATCCGGCTCGCTGACCTGAACGCTGACGGGAAGCTCGACCTGATGGCCGCCAATCCAGGGGATAACACGTTCGTCTCGGTCTTCCTCGGTTTGGGAGGCGGCGCGTTTGGGCCGCGCGTGCGTTATGGCGGCTTAGGTTCCCAGGCGAATCACCTGGCCGCCATTGACGCCAACGAGGACGGCAGAATCGACCTGGCTGTAACGAATCAGGTCAGCAGTACGATTTCTGTTCTTCTCGGAAACGGAGTCGGCGGCTTCCTGGCGCCTCTCACATTCCCAAGCATCCAGTCTCCTTACTGGTCCGTGGCCGGAGACTTCAATCTGGATGGCCATATCGACTTGGCAACCACCAGCTACCCCACCGGTTTGGTCTCCGTAGTGTTTGGCAACGGTACCGGCCAGTTCGGCTCGTCCCAAACGTTTCCTGTAGGTTCTGGCTCGGCGATCCTCGCCGCCAGCGACTTCAACGGCGACGGACGCCCCGACATCGTCGTCGGCAACAATGCTTCCGCGTCGATATCCGTCCTGCTGAACTCCACCGGCCCCACCGATCAGACACCCCCGAGTGTCGTGCCTCAAGTGACCGGATCGTTCGGCAATAACGGTTGGTACGTGAGCAACGTATCGGTTGCCTGGACGGTAACCGATCCCGAGTCGACAGTTACTTCGGCCACTGGATGCGACGCTGCGACCGTCACGTCCGATACGGCGGGCGTCGTCTTCACCTGCACCGCGACCAGTTCCGGCGGAACGGCTACGCAGTCGGTCACTGTCAAGCGTGACGGGACACCACCGGCTATCCTCGCAAGCCGCTCGCCTGCGCCAAACGCCAATGGTTGGAATAACTCGGCTGTGACCGTCTCCTTCGCCTGTTCGGATACGCTCTCCGGCCCAACCTCCCCGGGGTCGGCCTTTGTCCTGTCCTCGGACGGCGCCGGTCAGTCGGTTCCAGGAACATGTGCTGATCTCGCCGGGAACGCTGCGGCCGCGACCGTCAGTAGCATCAATATCGATACTCGAGTCCCAACGATCTCTGATCTGGCCGTCACACCGAACCCGCAAGCCATCGGCTCGCCGGTGACGATCGCTGCTCAACTGGCCGACACTGGTCCGAGCGGCCTATCTTACTGGCAGTACACGTTAGACGGAGGTGCACCTGCCAATACGGCAATCAGCGGCTTCTCAAGGGGCGTCTCAACTCCGGTGTCGCTACCCAGCGCCGGCGTCTACGAGGTTTGCCTGGTAGCCGCTGATCTGGCGGGCAACCTGAGCCAACCCAGTTGCACCCTCGCTGTGATATACGACCCTTCGGGCGGATTCGTCACGGGCGGAGGCTGGTTTCAATCCCCCGTTGGCGCCTATTCCGCCGATCCTGCGCTAACCGGTAAGGCCACCTTCGGCTTCGTGTCGCGCTATCAAAAGGGTGCTACGACACCGTCGGGTAACACGCAGTTCCAGTTCCAGGCGGCGGGACTATCATTCAAGAGCACCGCTTACGAGTGGTTGGTGGTAGCCGGAGCGCGCGCCCAATACAAGGGCACCGGCAAGGTTAACGGCATCGACGGACACTCATTCATGGTGACCGCGATCGACGGCGACCTTCCCGGAGGCGGCGGCGCCGATCGGATTCGGATCAAGATCACCGGTCCGTCCGGCGTGGTCTACGACAACAAGCCTAACGCGAACGACAGTAGCGATCCGGACACGTCGGTCATGGGAGGCAGTATAGTCATTCATCGGTAGAGAGAAGTTCGGGGCGGGCTCTCTAAGAGCTCGCCCCAAGTCTCGGGACCCGGATGCGGAGCCGGCTCGCGCATGAGAATGCGCGCCATCAGGCGGGCTTACCGTTCTTCCTGGCTTAAACCTGCTTGAGGGCTTCGGCGCGGATCTCGTCCCAGTCCTTGCGCGTCATCTCCGACGGGCTGCCGCTCTGAAGTCCCTCCATGAGAAGCGCTTCCAGTTTTTCCTGAACCTTGCGCTTCTCGTCGCTGCGGATCAGTTCGCGGACGTATTCGCCGACGCTGTTGTGGCGTCCGGAACCCACTTGTTCGTCCACGAAGTCCTTGAATTGCTCCGGAAGAGAGATGAATCTCCGGACAATCAGATCAATAACTTGCGAAACGAAATGGCCGCCCTGATCGGGTCGAGTGACGGGGATTGCGCCTCGTCACCCTCCCACACCACCGGACGTACGGTTTTCCGTATACGGCGGTTGTCCGCGAATTCCAGCATGGTCTCTCCACCCTCGGCTCGCCACGGCTGCACCGTCTCTGCCTATCGGCGCTTCCAGGTTTGCAACCGCAGTTGTTGCACCCGCAATTCGAGTCCTAATGATTGCGCCGGTCTCCAGTTCCTTCTCTAGCTCCGTTCTTTGGTTCTTCAGCCCTTCGCTCCACCATCGTAACAAGGGCTTCTTCGCTACATGACCTTTGGGCTTCGCTGTTCCCAGCCAGCTTGCCGCCCGCATCCGGCCTCACTGCCTCTTTCTGGTACGGTCGGAAGTTTGCTACGCGCTTCTTGCAGCTTCCCCTCGCGGCTACGCCTTGCGTTTCGCTGCGCTTGCGGTCATCGGCTCCGATTGGTTCCTTTCATCCAACAAGATTCCGCCCATGCTGGGCACACTGGAACAGGGCCTCCCGGTCTGTCGTTACGAAAGCACCATCGCGTCCAAACGCCGCGTCATCTCCATCAGAATCAGGTAGCTGCTCTCCACCAGCGCCGGATCAATCGTCTCCGCCGTGTCGTCCGGCCGGTGATTCAGCGGCAGCGTCCGCGCATCGTGACCCCGACTGTTCAAGTGCACCGTCCGCGCCCCACCCGCGCGGAATGGACCCGAGTCCATGGTGTCGTCCTTCTCGATCAGCTTTGGCGTAGCGTCCACTTTCAGATCCTTGTGGATGTCGCCGATCAGCTTCCACAACCCCGCATCCGTCGTCGTCACCTGGAAGTTCTGCCCGTAGGTGAGCGAGTCGAGATTGATGCACACCTTGATGCGCCCCAGCGTCCCCGCCTTCTGTCGAACATCCGCGTAGTGCTTCGCACCGTGGCTGCCGCCTTCTTCCGCCGTGCTCGCCACAAACGTGATCGTCCGTTTCGGCCGCACACCCGACATCCCGTGCGCCAGCATCAGCATCGTGATCATCGACGCCGTGTTGTCGCTCGCCCCCGGGCTCGCATACACGGTATCCGCATGCGCGATG
This sequence comes from Bryobacterales bacterium, assembly GCA_016789925.1. Classification (GTDB taxonomy): domain Bacteria; phylum Acidobacteriota; class Terriglobia; order Bryobacterales; family Bryobacteraceae; genus JADLDI01. The sequence goes on from JAEUQD010000185.1 coordinate 10,355, forward strand.
TACAGGATCTCGTCCTCCGATTCTCCCGGCAGCGTCCCCACCACGTTGCTCGTCTTGCACTCCGGTATCGGCTTCGCATCCGCCTTCGCGAATACCGGCAACTTCTCCTTCATCGCCTTGTCCAGCAGTGCCACTTCCTGTTGTCCCGCGCCAAACCGCGGCAACCCGCCGCCACGGTACGACGACGCCACCGCCGGACCGAAGGGTCCGATATCGATGTTCGCCAGCGGCTTCTTCGACGCCTTGTCCACAATCTGGTACTGCGTGCCATTCTTCGCGATCACCCCGCGAATCCCCGCCGCGCCCGTCCCCGGACCGTACTGCGCCACGTACGTCTCCAGCTTCTTGTCGCCCACCCGCAGTTCCTGCTCGCCCAGCAGTTCCCAGCCGGTCATCGCGAACGTGTCCAGCCCTACCTGCGGCAGCGCCAGCACCATCTCCTTGCGGATCAGTTCCGCGCCCCGTTCACACGCCTCCGTGCACGCCAGCCGCGGACCAATCTCCGTGCACAACGCCCGCAGCATCCGCGCCAGGTACTCCGCCCGTTTGGCCGGTGTCTCCACCAGCGCCCGGCTATCTGGCAGCTTCGGCCCATGCTGGCACCCCACCGCCAGCCCCAAACACGCGATCACATACCTGCGCAGCCACTCACGACGTTCCAGTTCTTGCACGCCTTGTATTGTACTCACAGCCGGTACAGCGCCCGCTCCATTTCCTCCACTTGCCGGAACCGCCCATTCATCACTACTACCGGCTCCGCCACCAGCGCCTCCGCCATCATGCCTGGATTCTCCAACTGCCTGCTCCACACCAGGTCGAACGCAAACTCCATCGTCCCGTTGCTATCCGCTACGAAGTTCGTGTGCCAGCAGTTATCAAACACCATGGCGAGCATTCGATGCGTATCCGCGGGTGCATCGCTCCGCCGCGCCAGCGTATGCGGACCACCCACAGTCACCAGCGGCGCATCCCGCGTCACCCACAGCCAGTCCCCATACTGCGCCCAGCCGTCGATCGCATAGTAGTCGCGGCACGACCCCTTCAGTTGATCCTGATACGGCGTGAACGCCACCCCGCCATTCGACAGCACAGGCATCCTTCCCTCCACCGGCAACCCGAACGCCAGGTAAAGCACCTCCGGCGCCAGCGACGACACACGATCAAACCGCACCGTCACCCGCGCCCTTGGCGACGCCTTCCAGAGTTCCACCGTCCGCACCGCATTCTTCAACCTCCCGTGCTCCATCTCCTGCCGGTACACCACCGTGCGCGGCGTGCTCCGTCCCTCTGCCTTCCCATACGTCGCCGGAACCAGCCGCAGCATCCGTTCCCGCATCCGCGCCCGTTCCGCCGCGTCCGCCGTGCCATGCAGCTTTGCGATCTCTCCACGCCCTGCAGGCGGCGCCATCTGCGCCGCGATCAAATGCCCCAGTTCGCCTTGGAAGAGCGGTTTCGCCATGCCATCCCAAACCGCCGCCAACGGCCATCCCGCCGCGTCCGTTTCCACCCGCGGACCGCCCGGCGTCGCCGCGTCCTCGAAGTTCGCCTCCACCGCGCGCAACCGCAGCGTCCCCCGTGGCGCCAGATTCTCCACCCAGATCCGCACCCGCCCGTCTTCCGTCTTGTGCAGTTGATGCCGCCTGCCGCTCTCCTCCACCAGCGCCCCTGCTTCCTCCCGCAAACTCGCCCCCGCAAACGTCACCCAGCCCGTATACGGCAGCGCCGTCGTGTTTACCGCGAAGATTCCCTCGCCCGCGCCGCACAGCTTGGTCCGCGCCCGTAACCCGAGCATCGCTTCCGCGTGCCCCATGGGCCGGTAGGCGAGCAAACTCTTCTCCGTATACTGGCCCAGCGTGAACAGGCTATAGGGCCGGCTGACACTCTCGTTCGCGCCCCACGTGTGCTCATCGAACAGGCACAGGTCCTTCACCATCCCCTCCACCAGCGGCTTCGCGCTCTCCGGCAGCGGACCCCAAACCGGCGACTGGGCGGCGATGAGAAACCGCTTCGCCGCTCGACTCGCCGCCACCTCCCGCGGACCCGACGCGTCCCCGTTCGCCCACCAGTCCGTCCACTCGCCCGCATACTCCGGCGCGCGCTCGCCCACCTCCCGCGCCATCGTCTGCACCGCATCGGTCGCCGTCGTCAACCGCAACTCC
>JAEUQD010000197.1 GCA_016789925.1 Bryobacterales bacterium
GAGCAGGAATCCATTGCTGAACTGCCGGTTCACCGCCACCTGCAAACCATGATAGTTGCCGTTGGCGATGCCATCCCACATCAGCATCTGAATCCGCCGGTTCTGGGTCGCCGCCAGCGGACGTCCCGCCGGTCCCGTTCCTGGAGGCGCCGCGTTGATGTCGCGGTCGATGAGTTGGTGCACGGTCTGCGTGCCGACATAACCGATGCTCGTGATCAGATCGCCCGGCAGCTTGCGCTCAATCGTGAAGTTCCACGACTGGATGTAGCCGCGGCTCACTTCGCCGCCCCACGGGCTGCGCGGACCCATGTCGATGGTCGGCGGGAGCGTCATCGTGCCGGTGCTCGTATCCGGAATTGGAATGGCTGGAACGCCCTTATCCAAGGTGTCAAACCAGGTAAACGGCGTCGGCGACACGAACGTCGACCCGATTGTGGCCGGATACATCCCGCGCAGCGGACGCGAGAACGGGATCGGATCGTACGTAATGCCATAGCCCGACCGAATCACGGTATTCTCGGTCGCTCGATACGCGAACCCGATGCGCGGCGCAAACAGGCGCTTGCTCGACGTGATGCCCACATTGCGGGGCACGTTTCCGATGCCGCCCATATAGACCAGATTCGTCGCCGGATCCCAACGTTCGATGCCGCGACCCTTGCGGTAGATCAGCGGGAAGTACTCATAGCGCAGGCCGAGATTGAGCGTCAGCTTGCGGGTTACCTGCCAGCGATCCCTCAGGTAGCCGCCAAACTGCCACTCGCGATTCGTGTATTGGAACAACTGCACGCTCTTCTGAATCTGCGTCACCAGCCCCAATTGGAACGTGGCGTATTGGTTCAGGTAGTTCGAAGCGTAGCCGCGAGCGCCGGTCGGGTCCCCGGCAAAGCTGAAGGCCCCGCGGGGTCCGCCGCTCACTTCCGGCTGCCACTGATCCATTTGGAAGCGCACCATGTCAAACCCAAACCGGATTTCGTGCGCGCCCTTCATCTTGGTCGCGTTCGTCGTGTAGGTAATCGACCGTTCGTTGTAGAAGTATGGCTGCCACCCGGCAGTCGCGCCCCACGTCGTCAGCCCCGTCGCCAGGCTCGGCATTCCGCTATAGCAGCCGCCGTTGGCCAGCGCCGGGCAGGCTTCTTTCACGCGATCCGGTTGCGGTCCGCTCACAACCGGATCGTTGGTGTTCGGAATACCCCACACCTCCGAGCCGATGTTCTTCCCATAGCCCGGATACGTGCCTGCGTTGTCATGCCAGGTGATGCCGATGGTGCCGTCCAACAGGAACGTGGGTGAAAACGTCTTCGTGTAGCCGAACGTCGGGATGCGCACCTTGACGTCGGCGACCTCGGGCGCGCCGGCACGGCTTAACCCGGGTCCGCCCAACTGCTCGCCAAACACGAATTTCGAGTCCACCGTCGCGTCCATGCGGCTGTACTTGCCCCAGAGCACCAGCGTGTTCGTCGGGTTCCAGTTGATTTTGACGTCGTAGTTGTACCGGTTCAGTTGCTCGGTCCCTGAACTGAAGTAGTTATTGATCGTTCCCGCCGACGTTCCGGGCAGGTTCGGCAGCGGCGATAACCCCTGAATGCGCCGGCTGATGGCGCTCATCCGCGCCACCGGAATCACATTTCCCGCAAAAGGCATCCGTTCGGTGCCGTCCGGGTTGCCCGTCGTCGGGTCGTAAATGGTCGCCGGCAGCCCCGCGTAGTTGCCTTCGCGCATCGCCGCCGTCGGCACATTGTCGGTTTGCCGGGTAATGCCAGCGCGCTCCAGCGTCCCTTCGAAGCTGAAGAAGTAGAACAACTTGTCTTTCTTGATCGGACCGCCCACCGTGCCGCCGAAAATATTGAAGATCGACTTTGGCTTCCCGCTGGTGGGCGGCAGGAAGAAGTTCCTCGTTCGCAGGCGCTGGTTGTCGTGATAGTGGAAGGCCGAGCCATGCACTTCGTTGGTTCCGGACTTGGTCGCCACTGTCACGGCCGCGCCACCCGCCATGCCCTGTTCGGCGTCAAACGAGCCTGTCGTGATGTTTACCGTGCTGATCGACTCGACCGGCGGCACATACACCATGTGGTGCGGCAGCCAGATAAACACGTTAGTCGCGCCGTCCACGCGGGCGTTGTTACTGTTCCGCGCCGTCCCGTTGATGTTGGTTGTCAGCGCGCGACCCGGCGTCGACCCCACGCTGTTTTGGAAATTCGCCGGCGTCGCCCCGGGCACCAAATCAATCAGATTCTGGAAGTTGCGATACGCCGCCAGCGGCAGGTTGCCCACGGCCTTGGCGCCCACCTCCGACCGGATATCCGATTTGTCGGTCTGCAAAGCGACCGCCGCGCTCTCGACGGTCACCTGTTCGGTCACCTGGCCGAGTTCGAGCTTCACGTCCACGCGGGTAACCGTGTTGATCGTGATCTGGACATTCGCCTGCGAGTAGGTACGGAAACCGGGGGCAATGATCCTGACTTCGTAGTTTCCCGGCAAGAGATTGGGGAAGGTGTAGCGTCCATCCGCCCCCGATTTCGTTTCGCGAACAGTCCCCGTGGACCTGTTCGTGATCGTGACGTCAGCACCCACAACGGCGGCGCTGCTTTGATCCTCGATAACACCGAGGGCCGATCCATATAGTACTTGCGCGAAAGCCGGTCTAGTCGCACAGGTGAAGGCAAGAAGAGACACCGCCAGAGTCGCGGCGAGACTACGCTGCATAGAAACCTCCCTTTCCGGTAAAAAGACCCAATTTCCAAAAGCTTATTGCAAAAGGATTCTGGAGTCAACAAGAAACCGAGTAAGATACCTGTAGGTCTTTGTCTCGCAATGAACGGGCGCCAGCGGATTCAGACAGCGCTAAAGGGCGAATGGCCCGACTCGACTCCGGTGATGCTGCACAACTTCATGCATGCGGCGCGCGAAAGCGGGGTCACAATGGGCCAATACCGCCGCGACCCCGCCGTGATTGCCCGCTGCTTCATCGAATCCATAGAGAAATACGAGTATGACGGCATCGTCGTAGACATCGATACGGCCACCCTCGCGGGCGCCGTGGGTGTTCCCGTGCTGTTCCCCGAAGAGGAGCCCGCCATCTTCCACGGCCGCCGGTTGGACTCGCTCGCGCAAGCCCGCGACCTCGACCCGCCCGACGTAGTCCGCTATCCCGGCATCCAGGTTTGGCTGGAGGCAGTACGACTGCTCAGCAAGTACTGCCGGGACGAAATCTATCTCCGCGGCAATTGCGATCAGGCCCCTTTCTCGTTGGCCGCCTCCCTGCGCGGCAGCGCCGATTGGATGATGGAGATTACTGACCCCGCCAATCGCGAGGACGCCGATTGCCTGCTAGAGTATTGCACCGCGGCCGTCACCCAGTTCATCCGCCTGATGGCGTCCACGGGTGCGCATATGGTCTCCAATGGCGACAGCCCCGCCGGCCCCAGCGTTATCTCGCCCGCGCTGTACCGACAGTTTGCCCTGCCTTGCGAACGGCGGATCGTCCAGACTGCGCATGCACTGGACCGGCCCTACATGCTCCACATCTGCGGCAAGACCGAACCCATCCTCGACGCCATGGTGAGCACCGGCGCCGACGCCCTCGAGATTGATTACAAGACGGATATGCGCCGGGCACGCGACATCCTCGCCGGGCGCGCCACCTTTGTCGGCAACCTCGACCCCAGCGATGTCGTCGCCCTCGGCTCAGTCCGGCAAGTGGAAGAAAAGACACGGGAGTTGCTCGGTGTTTTCGCCGGCACACCCCGCTTCATCCTCAATGCGGGCTGCGCCATTCCAGCCACAGCGCCCGCGGAAAACATCCAGGCAATGATCCGGGTCGCCAGAAATTCCCCTCAGGAGGTATCATGAACGTCACTCGCCGGCAGTTGTTTCACACCACCTTCGCCGCGCCCACCATCGTCCCCGCCGCCGCGCTGGGCCGTGCGGGCCGGCCCGCGCCCAGCGACCGCATCAACCTCGGCATCATCGGGGTGAACGGAATGGGGCGCAGCAATCTTGCTAATTGCGCCCGTCACGACGATGTTGTGGTGACGGCCATCTGCGATGTCTCGACGGAACGCCGGGAGAAAGCGTTGGAGCTGCACAAGAACACGGCCAAGGGCTACAACGACTATCGGGAGTTGCTGGCGCGCAACGATATCGACGGGGTGATTATCGCACCGCCGCCACACTGGCACGCTTTGATCGCGATCGACGCGGTGAAGGCGGGCAAGGACATTTACCTTCAGAAACCGATGACTCTGTATCCGGACGAGACGCTAGCGGTCCGGAACGCGGTGAACCGGCACAAGCGGATCAGCCAGATCGGCACGCAGATTCACGCCGGAGCGAACTACCGGCGCGTGGTGGAGTGGGTGCGTTCGGGGAAACTTGGGAAGATCAGCGTGGTGCGGACCTTCAAC
>JAEUQD010000198.1 GCA_016789925.1 Bryobacterales bacterium
AAACCGCCCGCCGGCGTCGAACTCCATCACCGGGTGCGGGCCGCGATGCACCACAAACACATGGCTCCGGTCATCCACGGCAACGCCTGGCGTCTCCAGAAAGTTCCAGCCCGGCGGCAGCGAGGGCCAGTTGGGCACGGCCTGATAATCGAGGGCCGGCTGCGCGGCGGCCCAACCGGCAAAACCAACGGCGAGCAATGCGATACGCATGGGCCATATTGAATCACAGATCAGGCCCGCTGATGGCCATATAATGGCCGAGAGCAGTTATGCAACCCGTGAGTCGACACGTTCTCGGATTCGCGGTTCTCGCGGTCATCGTAGCCCCTTCTGCTCAAGGACCGGAGAACGAGTGCCGCACGCCTTTGGGCATCCCTTGTCATAGCATCCACTTCAAGTCCAGCCAGTGGCAGAACTTCAAGAATGGTCTCTTGGACATTCGGCACTCCCGCCACACGCAAGTCGGTGCAGTCCGCCGCGACGGCTCTTCCTATTCCGGCGGCCAAATTCAGGCTTACGCTCTTCTCGATAAATGGCTGGAAGGCAAAACACACACGCACCTGTACCTTGCTCCCGAGGATCGTGTCGTTCGCATCCTTCACGAGAAGCGCAGTTTCACCAGCCGCGAGCCGATGATCTGGCACGATCGTCCCTACCGGCGCTCCAAGGACGGAGACGCGAACTGTACTACCGGTATCCGTCACTTCGGAGTGGACCTCCGCCTAACCGGCACGTCCACCGTAGCCGGTGTCCCAGTCGTCAAGTGGGAGCGCGGCGACGGCCGTTCCTGGGCGGAAGAGGTTTACCTGGCTCCCTCCCTGGATTGCGAAACGCTCAAACACTATATGATCAGGCGAACGCCCTGGGGTCTCCCCACGTTCTTCCAATCGGTGGAAGCAACGTCCATCGAGTGGGGTGAACCCCAAGCAGAACTCTTCGTCGTGCCGCCGGATTACCAGCAAATCGAAGACCCAATGCTTCCCTCCCTTCGGCTTGGCCGGCAAGCGGGAAGTCCCGGCACCCACTGAGGCTCGGTCGTTATAGTGGTGGAATGCGTCACGCCTTCTTTCTCCTGGCGGCCATCTGCCACGCCCAGCCGCTGGCCACCTTCCTGAATCCCCCCGCCAACGAAACTCCCGGCGCACCCGCCATCGCCTGCCGCGAACTGCGCCAACTCACCGGCTTCGAATTCACTATCGAGAGCGCTGTCCTCACCCCCGCCGAGGGCGACACGCCGGAATTCTGCCGCGTCATGGGCCAGATCCTCCCCGAGATCCGCTTCGAAGTTGCCTTACCTACCCGCTGGAACCGCCGCTTCATGATGACCGGCAGCGGCGGCTACGCCGGCGACTCTCTCGACTCTCCCCAGCGCCTCCGTCTCCGCACCATTGCCATGCGCCAGGGCTTCGCCGCCGCCGTCACCAACACCGGCCACGACAGCCGCGACGAACCTCTCGCCACCTTCGCGGTCAACCGCCAGAAACTCCTCGACTACGCCTTTCGTTCGCTCCATGTCACGGCCGAAGCCGGCAAGAAGATCACCGCCGCCTATTTCGGCATCAAGCCCACGCGATCCTACTATCAGGGCTGCTCCACCGGCGGACGGCAGGGGTTGATCCTCGCTCAGCGCTACCCCAACGACTTCGACGGCATCGTCGCCGGTGCTCCCGTCCTCAATTTCTCCGGCACCATGATGAGCTTCGCCTGCCGCGAGCAGGCGCTCGCCGCCGCGCCTGTCCCCTACGCCAAACTCGCCTTTCTCTCCGACAAGATATACGCGCTGTGCGATGACAAAGATGGATTGAAAGACGGCCTGATTGACGATCCGCGCCGCTGTAACTTCCAACCGTCCCGGGACCTTCCGCGCTGCGCCGCCGGCACTGCCGGCAGTAACTGCTTCACCGATGCAGAAATCGGGACCCTCGAAAAGATCTACGGCGATATCACACTCGACGGCAAGCGCCTCTTCCCAGGCTGGCCCGTCGGTGCGGAGGTCGCCGGAGCCGACGGCCGCAGCGGTTGGGAACGTTGGATTGTCAACGAAACACCCGAGAAGACCATCTCCTACCAGTTCGCCGACAGCTTTTTCCGCTACATGGCCTTCCCGCGCAAGGAACAGGCGGTCGACCTCCCTTCATTCGATGTCGCCACGCACGCCCCGCGCCTCGACTGGATTCACAACATCCTCGACGCCACCGATCCCGACCTGACATCTTTCCGCGACCGGCGCGGCAAGATGCTCAGGTACTTCGGTTGGGCCGACCAGTCGCTGAACGCCCAAATGGGCATCGATTACTACGAAAGCGTCCTTCAGAAGATGGGTCCCGGAACCCCGGACTTCTTCCGCTTCTTCCTGCAGCCCGGCGTCTTTCACTGCGGTGGCGGCGTCGGACCCGGCTCCTTCGAACCGCTCCTGGTCGTCGTCGACTGGGTGGAGCGCGGCATCGCGCCCGACCGGATCACCGCCGCCCGCATCGTCGACGGAAAAACCGTCCGCACCCGTCCCCTCTGTCCCTACCCGCAAACCGCCAAATACAAAGGCTCTGGCAGCATCGACGAAGCCGCCAATTTCCACTGCCAGGCGCCTTAGCATCCGCCATCATCCGCCACTGTCACCGGACAATGACGTCCCACCTCTTGCAATACCTGGGTTAGTTGCTCCAGTCGCCGCGGATTCTTCTGAGGAGAATGAGGCGCTCTTCGGCGGCCGCCTGCCGATAGCGGGGCAACACGTCGAGGAGGCGTTCCACCATGGCGAAAGTGCTGTCCATGGTGACGTATTTGTAGAGTCCGAGGCGGCCCAGTGGAATGAGACCGGGGATTTGGGACGAGGCTTCCAGGTATTGGGAGAAGCGCTCTTCTTCCCAGGAGACTGGGTACATACGTACATTGGCGTCAGGGATTTCCCGGAGGACTACGCCGGGACCACGGCGGTCGCGGCCCTGGTGGATGACGCCGAAGTCGGTAGTGCGGCAGACGGGCGTTTCGGGCCAGGGGGTATAGAGCCAGGCGAACGGAATGCCATCGGGGGCGGTGCCGAGAGTCGTCTGCGTTTCGACGCTGGTTTCAATGCGGTAGCCCTTCCATTCGAGCGCACCGAAACGATAGCCGAGCAGCTCGTCGACCGGGGCGGTGGCCAGCACGAGGTCGGCTTGTATGGCAGCGCCATTGCAGTGGACGACAGGCCCTTCAGGCGAGGATTCGACACGCTGAACGGCCGATCCGTAGCGGATGCCGACGCCGTTGAGCAGTTGGTCGAACAGGCCGTTAAAGCCGCCCTTGGGGTAGTAGTGGGGAGCGACACTGGGCAGACGGTAGGCGCCGACTTCGGCAATGCGCTCGAGACGGCGCAACTTGCCCCAACTGGCGGGGAGTTCCTCCAGTTCTCTACTCCAGAACTTTCGGTTGAAGCCTTCAAAGGCCAATCGCGTCAGCGTGGGTCCGACGCTGGTTTCGAGATAGGTACGGAAGTTGGACTCGTCGGGTTCAGATCCGGCAAAGCGGGCCATTTCGGCGCGGATGGTTTCGCCCTCCGGGATGCGCATGAGGCTTTGGCGGTCGACGGGAAAGGGAATGACCTCATAGCCGGGGCGCAGTTGGGTGCCCTGATAGATGTCGCGCTCCTCGAGGTCGAGGAAGCGGCGGATGAAATCGAGGCCGTTTTGGGTTCCACGAAAAACGCTCACAATGCGAGGTCCGTACTCATAGGCCAAGGCGCCGTTGAGGTGGTAAGTGCGCAGCATGCCGCCGGAGTGCGCAGCCTGTTCGAGCACGGTGACAGACGCACCGCGCTGCCGGAAATGGAAGGCCGCGCAGGCGCCTGCGAATCCAGCTCCTATAACGACTACGCGCATGGAGACCGACGAAGATGGGTAAGCAGGAAGGGGAGAAAACGAGCGCGGTAAGTTAGATGGAACGGCACATGAATATTTTACTGGCAGGAGCCCTGTCGTGGAACCCTGAGCGGGTGATGGCGCTTAGCCAAAGAGGACACAAGTTATTCGGCTTATGGTCGCGAACGATGGCTTGGGAGCAGGGACCGTACCCATTTGCCAGGGGCGTGATTACAGATCTGGATGTCGAGGGCGCGCTGGATCTATTGCGCGGCGGTGGCATCGATGTCGTCTACAGCCTGTTTCAAGTGTATGACCAGAGACTCTGGGCGCCCGCCGCGGCCGTGGGGGTAGAGGACCACTGGACGCAACTGCGACGGCTGCTGGCAGAACGGCGCCGCGGAGCTTTTCGAGTACCGGTGGTGAGGCACTGGGGCTTCGACATTCACAGCATAGATCTGGACGTGGCGCGGGCACTGGACGGACAGATTTTCTGTAACAGGCAGAAGCTGCGGTATTGGACCGCGCGGCGCGAAGAGGGCGGCTGCGGACTCGACCTGGGGCTGGACGAGCAGGAGGTCGCATTTATGGACAGCGACCTGCCGTGGCGGGAGTTCATGAACAACCGGTTCACAGCGAAGCTGTCGCAGTGCAGCGGCGAGATACACACGGTGTGTATCGGCCGGCCGCTCGGAATCAACTTTGTAGAGGCCGCGCGCCACGGAATTCACGTGCACGTGTATGGGAACAACTACGACGATGTGGCCACGATGATTGCGCGCGGGCTTTCTCCGGGCAGCTTCGCGCGGCTAAAGATTCTGCTCGACACGTACGTGCATATCCATCCTTCCATCCAGGCAAACGTTCAGACGCTGGCGGGGATTCGCGCGGTGAAGGATCGGTGGGTGGAGGAGTTTTCGCGATACGATGCCGGCTGGTCGTATGTAGGACGTCCGCTGCCGTGGCCCCGGCGGGAAGACGAAGCGGCGATTCCGAACCGGCTTGGCACTTATCTACTGGCCGGCTTGCCGGTGATCACGGAGAAACTGCCGGGCTTTGACCGTTATGACGTACTGGCGGACCGCGGCGTGGCGGTCGATTTCTCGCCGCGCGACTACGCGGCATTAGCGGCAGATCTGCGGAACAGCGACAAGCTGAATGAGATGACAGAGAAGGCGCGCGCCTGCCGGGAGCAGTTTAGTTTTGACGCGACGGTGGATCCGTTGCTCGGTTACTTGGAGCGCGTGTGCAACCGGCACCGCTTGCGTGCAGCGCGACCATTCCCGATGAATAGCGGGAGCAGAGGGCCGGTTCAACTTTACGCGCGTCCGCTGTCGTTGCGTGGGCTGCTGGCGCCGCGGGCAAAGCCCGGATCCTGGAAGGACCGTGCGGTCTTGCACGGGGAACTGGCCGTTTCGCGGGCGCGCTGGGCCTACGCGCGAGTCCTTGCCAAGCTCTATCTGTCGCGCCTGTTGCGGCCTCGGGAACGACGCTAGATGGCGCGAGTCGCGATTATCGAGCGGTTTTCGAGTAAGTCGAGAACCTGCGATCCGGAGCACGTGCCCGAGGGTGATGACGTACACGTGATCCGGCTGCGCGGAAACGGACCGCTTTCGCCCGACGAAGGTCCTCTATTAGAGTTTGCCCGCAGCGAAGCAGCGCGTTGCGCTGCGCTTCCGGGGCAGTGCCTCATGGCGCTGGGCAGCATTCTGGCGGATCGGCGCCTGCCGCGGAGTGAGAAGCGCGCCGTGATCCTGAGCGCGCTGGCGACGCGGGGCGCGCGGTTTGCCGCTTTGGCGGGAGTACCGGAGATCCTGCGCCTGCTGCGTTCCCAACGTTTTGACCGGATCGACTGTTACAGTTCACGCGGCTTCGGGCTGGTGGCGTTCCTCAGCCGCCACTTCGGCATTCCATACCGGGAGTTCCTGGCCGATGGCACGCGATACTTCGGCGAGTTCGCCTTCGAATTACTCACGGTGGTGCCCTATGCATACTGGCTGCATCGCCACGGCAGGCTGAGGATTACGCAGTCGAGCGCGGATACGAAATGTCTCTACTACTTCTCGCCGCGGCATGAGGAACTGCCGCTGGGCCGTTCGTTTGTTCCGGTGCCGGAGTATCCGAACGGCGCTACGTCGATCGTCCGGTTCGATAGACATGCCTTTCCGAAGCAACTCGACCTGACGCGGTGGATCCCGCCGCCGTACAAGGAGATCTACCGGAACGAGATGTTTCGGTGGGCGAAGCCGCTGTGCATTGTGTGTAACAAGTTCACGCGGGAGCCTTCGGTGTTGCTTCGCCGGGCGCGAAACTTCATCTCCGTCCCGGACCTGCTCCAGATCCTGAAAGTCCTGACGCCGCGCTGGCAGGTGGTTTATGTCCGTCCGCGCCCGAACGACATTGTCAACGACCACCAGGCGATTCGCGATCTCGGCGACTTCGAGGCCATCCAAAAGCATTTTCCGGAGGTGATGACCATTCAGCAGTTGCACGCACGCCATCCGGCACTCACATTCAACGAACTCCAGATGAGGCTGTTTGCCAACTGCGAGCGTTTTATTTCGGTGTTGGGGGGTGCATCGTACCTGGCCAGCTACTTCGGAGGAACCAATGTCGTGTACGCGCGCGAGGGATGGGAGGTCAGTTGCAGTGCCTACAAGAACTGGTTTCACCTGTTTTCCGGTGCGCGGGTGATCCGCGCGGCCAACCCACGCGAGCTTCATGAACTGGTGCGGCGGGAGTTCGGCAGTTGAGTGGAGGCTGCCGGCTTCCCTGAGCCTTGCGCCTACGGTACGGCTTCCGCGGCCAACCGCTGGTAGACGGCGCGGGCTTCGTCGTATTGGGCGAAGACGGACTTCTTTTCGGCGGGTGACCGCCACCAGGGCCAGGCCTCCGTCATCGCGGTGAGCTTGTCGATCCAGGTGAGGAAATAGGTGGCGTCGTCGCGGCTGCGAATCTTGCCGCCGGCGACGTAGACGCGCACCGCGTTGGAGCCGGCCAGCAGGTAGTCGGCGTCGAGCGCGGGAGTATGCGGCCCCTCGGCCACGAGCGCAAACCAGTCGCTCTCCTGCACCGGGATCGTCGCGCGAATCCGGGTAACGCCCGCGGCGGGTGTGAACTCGCGGGCGACGCCGCGGCGGTGATACAACGTGATCTTGTCGAGCGGGGCCAGCGACCACACCGTGGCGTCCACCGCGACGCTGCCGGCGGCCGGCAAGTCCACGCGGCCGCCCGGGAGTTGCCCGTTGAGCGTGAACTCGATCAGCGGGCCGGTGGAGAAGAACGTGCGTCCCTTCCGCAACGCCTCGTACCAGGCATCCACGCTGAAGTCCTTGCCCAGGTGCGCGTAGGTTCGGACGGAGCCGATCAACTTGCGGTTGTGCAGGCAGAGGATCGAGTCCTCGCCGCCGGTCGGGGCGATGGGGAAATCGTTGTTCAACATCCGGAACCAGACCTTCAGTTGCCCGCGCACGGCGCCGGCCCAGTCGAGCGTGTCCACCAAACCCAGCGCGGCGTCCACGGGGAAGGCCTTGGAGCCCAGACCACCTTCCAGCGGATCGGTTTCGCCGAACGGGTGGACATACCCGGTGACCGCGCCCTGGGCCTTGGCCTTGCGCAGCATGTCGGCGTTGCTCGGATAAATGCTGTCGAGCGCGCCCCCTTCGTAGGCGGTGCCGTAGGGCAGCAGGATGTGGTCGCGCAGGCCGGCCAGATAGAGGTGCCCGTAGAACTGGCTGCGGTACTCCTGGCCGAAAGCGATCTTCACCTCCGGAAACAGACCATGCAATGGATGTTCCCGCCCGCGGTCGAAGTACTGGTAGTCGAAGAAGCGGTTATCGGTGTTGGCGACATGCGCGTTCACGATCCGGACGTGTTCGGCGGCGGCGGCCAGGGCGAGGCTCTCGGGAGTGTTCAGGAGATTGCCGCCGTAGTTCATGTGCACGTGCGTGGAACTGGGGTACCAGCCGCGCGCGGCGAGATCCGTCATGCGCTCCAACCGCAGCGTGACCGTGGTGGTGGCGCCTGCGGCGACCTTCACGCTGGCCTGCGCCGGGCGATACTCATATCCCTTGACGGCTTCGACCGAGAACTCGCCAACGGGGACATCCATCGTGAACTCGCCCGCGGTGAAGAAGCAGTGGCGGCTCTGGCCGCTGATGCGCGCGTAGGCCTCGGGAGGCGCATAGAACCTGCCGTCGCCGGCCGAATCGTGGATGCGGGCGGCGGTGGGTCTGGCAGTGGCCGCGTCGACCACGCGCACGCGCACCCGGCCCATGGGCCGCTGGAAGCGCCTGGCGCGGATGCGCACGCGATTCACGGCGCCGCCGTTGGTCTCGACCACGCGCAGGTCCAGCGCGCCATCCTGGCTGGCGATGAAGGCGATGGAAGCGCCG
>JAEUQD010000219.1 GCA_016789925.1 Bryobacterales bacterium
CGACGTCGCGAGGATCCTGAGTTATGACTTTAGGGAGATCTATAAGCAGCCGCCGGCGGGCGAGCGTGCACGGCGGCCGATTCTGAGTCCCGAACGGTCGCTCGGGTCGGTGATCAAACTGCTCACGCCTTCACCCGATTACAAGGACGAGTACAACCAGTGGTTAGGCGATTTGCCGCAGACAATCCGCCAGTTGGTTTGCACAATCAAGCGCTATTACCGGACCGAGTGGGGCGACAACTGGCGCGAACATTTCACCGTAGATCGGGTCAATGGCTTTCTTGGGCACGAACTGAGGTATCACAACGAGACGTTGATCGGTAACTATCTGCGCGTGGGGTTCGATCCGGACGGGTCGTGGCGGATCTACAAGCTGCGGCCGGACTTTCATCCGGCCGATAAGGTGCAGGTGGAGGACGACATCACGGCGTCGGTGACGGTTCCCGCCAGTACGTTGAATCACCTGGATCCGCTGTGCGCCAATCCCAGCGTGAAGCTGGTGGAGAACTGCGAGACACTGCTGTTCCAGCGGCCTGACGATGCGATTTATCGCGGGTTCGACAAACAGGCCGAAGCCGAGATCGCCTCGTCCGACACGTTCCTTTCCAACTTCGAGCCGATCGGCCAGGCAGAGGCACAGGTCATCGCGGATCACGTGGTGGAGTTCGATAAGTACACCGCACCGATGAAAGAGCTGATCGAGGGCTTTCTGACTCGGAAGCCGACCGATTGGGTGGTGTCGTCGGCGCATCCACGATTGGTGGATGGCACGCCCTCGAAGAACCCTCGCTATCTCCAGAAACGGCCTGACTTATCGAATCCACGGGAGACTTATCTGGCGCAGATCGCCACGCGAATCTACCGGCAGATCCCGGTGAACCAGCCGATCCACTTCCCGGTCGGCGCGGTGCTGGCTGGACGCCGTGGCAATCCCGCCGACGAGAAGACGGGCGTGCCGCCGCTGGCTGTCTATAGTCCGATTCACTACCAGGACCTGCCTGAGCTGTTCATGGATCTGATCAGCAGTTTGACGGGGAAGTCGCCGTCGACGACGGGCTTCGGCAGCGAAGGGGCGCTGACAAAACGCCCGTTCAATGCGCTGCCGCCGGTGATCGATATTAATAATGCGCTGGTTTCGGCGATCCTCACCGGCTACGCCGGTTTCACTTCCGCCGCGGGCTTTGTAGGGCCGCGCATCCGTGTCGACCATGACATCAGCATGCTGGTGCCGGAGTTGTGGTGCCGGATGAGCGTCGAGGAGCGAGATCCGCGGTTCCTGATCGAGAACCGGTTCCTGGAAAAACTGGACGACTTCCAATTCGAGAACCGGACGGTGGCCGCCAGCCGGTTGGGTTACCGCATCACCCTGCTGTTTGTGGACCGCTTTCTGGGGCGCATCTTTGAGACTCCGAACGCGGTGTTCAACGAAGAGATTCTCCGCCCGGAGAAGCAGGACATCGCTTCGTTCGTGGCCGGGGTGGATGCGATCGTCGAGGCGCAGCAGAGGGTGGCGCAGGAGTATTTCGACGACGGTACGGTGGAGGCCGCGTGCCCGCCGATCAAAGCGCTGCTTCACATCATGGCTCACGGCCACTATGAAGGGAAGACAGCGGCTGACCCGGATATCCGGGAACTGTTTTCGCGGGAAGGGCTCCTGGCCAGCGACTGGTACCGGAGGCGCCTGGAAACCAAACAGCAGCGCGACATTCTCCTCTGGCAAAGGCACCTGGCGGCGGCCCCCGACAGCGGTTACGCCCGGGAGCAGTTCGCGCGGGTGAGTTCGCCCGCTTACCTGGAATCGTTGATCGGTACGATTGGGGCCGACCCGTTCGGTTCCGGTGTATAAAGAAGGGGTCGAAGGAGGGGCAATTCGCCTGAGCGGTACTGACCGTCTGAATCTTCTCAATATCGGCTTGATGGTGGTTTCCTGTGGCGTGGCTTTGTTCATGCCGTTCGAACTGTTCCTGTTCGCTTATGCCATTCTGGGGCCGGCCCACTATCTGACTGAGATTTCGTGGCTCCAGAAGCGCCAGTTCTTCACGCCGCGCAAGTACGATGCATGGCTCCTGGCGGCTTTGGCCGTAATGGTGATTCTGCCGTTGACGGCCACGACGACTTTTGGGGACCAGGAACGGTCGCAGGCGGCGGCCTACACGCTGATCGCATTCGGCGCAGCACTGCTGCTGATCCTCACCGACAAACTGCTGGTTCGCCTGCTGGGGTTGATCCCGGTGGTCGCGTTCGCCTTATTCGTGCTCAACCCGCTGGGAACGGTGGGCGTGCTGGTGGGCGTCTTTGTTCCCACACTCATTCACGTGTATTTGTTCACGGGCTTCTTCATGATCTATGGCGCGCTCAAGGAACGGTCCAGGAGCGGCTATGCGGCCTTCGCGGTCTTCCTGCTGTGTCCGGTCCTGTTTCTCGCCCTCAACCCGGCCGTCTGGAAGCCGAGCGCCTACGTCGTGATCTCGTACTGGAATAACTTCTCGTTCCTGAACATGGCCATTCTGGGTCTGGAATTGCCGCGTACCGTCGCCGAGGCTCGCGCGGCCATGGACCAGGTGTTCAGCTCCGGGACGGGACGCACGGTGATGCGCTTTATCGCGTTCGCCTACACCTACCACTATCTGAACTGGTTCTCTAAGACGTCGATCATCAAGTGGCACGAGGTGGGTTTGCCACGGCTGATTGCAGTCACGGCAATCTGGATCGGGTCTATCGGACTGTACGTCTACGATTACGCGCTGGGCTTTAAGTTTTTATTCTGTCTGAGCCTGCTGCATGTTTACCTGGAGTTCCCTTTGAACCACATTTCGATCCTCGGAACGGGGCGCGAGTTGCGCTCGATGATTTGGGGCAGCCGCGAAGTAGTGCAGACTAAGGCGGTAGCGGCGAAGCGGCAGCGGATCGGGAGGAGGCAAAGGGCATGACGGTGACGAAAACGGCGGCCGCCATCCTGGTAGTGGCGATGCTGGCGCCAGCCGGCGAGTTAGGCGGGTGGAAGGCGGTGAAAGTGCGTCCGCTATCTCCCCAGCAGGATCGCCACAGCATCCACTCCTATTTCAATACGTCGCCGGAGAGTCCGGACGGACGATGGGTGGTTTACTACACGTCGTCGGCGCCCGACGGACAGAAAGGCGAGGTTCGGATTCTGCAACGGGCCACCGGTGAGGAGAGGGTGCTGGCGCGGGACGTGACCACGGAGGACGCCCATCGCTCGGCGTGCCAACAGTGGATCTCAAACGGACGCCGCGTCGTGTTCCACGACTATCGCGACGGGCATTGGGTGGTAGTGGCGGTAGACATCGAAACACGGGCGCAACGCGTGCTGGCGCGCGACCGTATGGTGTCGTGGGGTCAGCCGCAAGGCAGTGTCGTGCCCATCTATGGTCCACACTACGATCCGAAAGCCTTTCGGGATCTGGAACTGTTGGACGTCGAGAGCGGGGACCGGCGAACCGTATTGACGGCGATCGAAGTCCGGAACGCGTATCCGGATCTGGTCGCGTCGCAGTAT
>JAEUQD010000235.1 GCA_016789925.1 Bryobacterales bacterium
CAGCAGGAAGAAAACGGTACGCATCGATTGTCGCTCCGGCCTTCTTCGATTATGATGCCCGGTGTTTCGTCATGAGTCGACGCAGGTATGTGTTTACGCGGGTCTGATATCCTTCCCCGGAGGCCTTCAGCCAGTTTTTGATCATAGCGGCCCTCCGTTTTGGCGTGAGCGCAGTGCTCCGGTCTGCAGTTGAAGACTGGTCGCCCTGCCGGTTCGCCTGAGCGAATAATCTCCGGTAGGCAGGCCGTTTCGCTCACTTTGCGCCCGAGATCACGCCCGCCGCTTAGCGGAAGTTTTCAACCGCCACCAGATCGTAGCCCTTTTCCTCGGCCACCGTGTACAGAATCCGGCGGCGGTCGGGTGTGATCGTGAGGTAGCCAACGAAGGTGTCGGCCAGGTTCGTTATCCGGGTGACAGTTCCTGAGCCGAGTTGCAGCAGAAACAGGGCGTTCCGGCCGAAGCCTTGATCGTCGGAAATGAAGTAGACGGCGTCGTCCAGAACCGCAAAATCCGTGTACGAGATCTTGAATGCGGTCAGCAACGGTTCTTCGCGGCCGCCTTGCACGGGCGCTCTCCACAGGAAACCAAAGCTGCTATTAGAGTGTTCGGTCTTGACGTAGTAGAGGTACCGCCCGTCGCGTGACTCCGCGGCGCCGAGCCCCCCGCCCGTGGTGACGCGCACTTCACGGCCCGTCTCCCAATGAGTCTTCCAGACGTCCCACGTCCCGGTGCGGTTCGAACTGAAGTACAACCACGCGCCGTCCCGGGACCAATTGACCCAAAGATCGTCCGCCCGGTGTGTCGTCAACTGGCGGACGGAACTCCCATCGGCACGCATCGCGAACACGTCGGCTCGTCCTTCCTGGCGGGATTCGAAGGCAATCCAACGGCCGTCGGGGGACCATCGTGGTTCTCCCGCAGAGCGTCCTGGCAGCGCGGTCAACTGCGTGGCGTTCTGTCCCTCGATGTCGCTTATCCAGATTTCGTTGTTTCCCGAGCGGTCGGAGGCAAAGGCGAGTTGACGCCCATCCGGAGAAACGGCTGCGGCAAATTCGCCACGCGTCGAAGCGACCGCGCGCCGGGGCTTCCCCGCCAAACGACTGGGCGCGACGAGGTCAAGACTCCAGATGTTTAAATCGTGACCTCCATCTGCATAGACCAAACGGTTTCCGTGGCTCGAAAAGGCAGGCATTCCCGCCCACCATCGACCGAATCCAAGGGGCTGCGCATGATTCCCTGGCAACGACAGGGTCCAAAGGCCAGTGAAGAAGCGATGGAAGACAATTCGCCGATCCCCAACCCAAACGGGAGTGTTGGCGGAGGCCAGCCCCTGGACGATCAAGTTCGGATCGGTCGCAGGCAAGCCGTCGTCGGACAGGGGTACCAGATTCAATTCGCTCGTGAATCTCGTATTGCCCCTGGTAAACACCAGTTTGCGGCCGTCGGGCGCATAAGCAGGATTCATGTCGCCGAACGTGGCAGTCGCGGGCGGCGTGGTCAGCCGGCGCCGATTCCCGTTGTCGTCAATGGTCCAAAGCGAATGCGGCTCGTCGGGCGAATTCCGCCCGGCCACGGTGAGTTGCCGGGAACCCGGACGCCAGGCAAGAAAGCGCGTTCGATACTTGCTGAACATCCGGGGTTCGGAGTGAAATTCGCCCAGCACCCGCGAAGGGCCGCCGGCCGCCGGTATCGTGACGATCTGGATCTGGTTCGCGCTCGCCACCCTCAGAAAGGCGATCGTGCGGCCATCCGGCGACCAGGCGGGACCGAATTCCTCGGCGGGATCGGATGTCAAACGCACCGGACGGTCCTGCCCCAGCGGCCTGACGTAGATGTCGTGATTGTCCTGCCGGGCTCCGGTCCACGTAAAGGCGATCTGCAGTCCGTCCGGTGAGAAGCTTGGATCGAGTTCATTGCCCAGGTAGCTGGTGATGGGAACTGTAAGCGGGTCAGGCCTTCGTATCGGAACGAACTCATACGCCAGTAGCCCCGCGCCGCCGGCCGCCAACGTTAGCAGCGCCCAGAATCGCTTTCGATTGTGCGGGTGCGATTCCACGTTTGGGGCGGCGGGCTGGTTGGGTGTGGGACGTTGGCTGCGCCCGTCACGCCAAGTGTCAAGCTCCGTACGGAAGGCGTAGACAGATCCGCGCTGCTCGTGGAGGTGACGACGCACGGGCAGAGCCTCGGTCGCCTCCCAGCGGCGGACCGTCCGCTCGCTGTGCTTCAGATAGGCCGCGATCTCTTTCCAGCCTTCTAGCCGGTTATCTTGAGCAGACGAGCCTTCGTTCCCAGACGGCTCCATAAGTGGTGTGACGTCATCATATCTCCGGTGCAGTCGCTCCGCAACGTGGAAGAGGGGTGAGCAAAGGGCGAAAGGTCCGGCCAACAGTGGACACGGGCGGTCAAAACCGGCCCCGCCGCTGTAAGTCTCCTGATTTCCGTTGAGGCAGCAGAAAACAAACCTTACCCTGGGTGCTCAAAGGGGGCCAAATGACAAGCTGCAAACTGCTGATGTTCGTACTTGTAAGTAGCGCGCAGGCACAGAGTCCGGCGGAAGTTACAGAATTCCAGGCCCTGTTGCAACGCGGCCGGGAACTCCAGGGAGGCGGCCGCCACCAGGACTCGCTCCGCTTTTTCGAAAAAGCGCTGGACATGGCCAAGGGGATGGGTCCCCTCAGCGAGTCAATTGCCTTGGAGTGGGTCGGGTCCGCCTATTTCGAACGCCGTCGTCTGGCTGAAAGCGAACGGGCCTTCGTTCGTTGCCTGGAATTGCGGAACAGGCTGTTTGGGGGCGGCAACGAGCGCGATCCTAACCATGCCCGGATTCTGGCATCCCTTGGGGGAGTCGAGGTGGCTCTGGGCCGGTACCAGCAAGCGGAAGAGCGCTTCGACATGACGACTAGCCTGACTTTCGCAGTTGAGGCGGTCGAGACCAGGTAACCCACGTAGAATCAGTGGAGGCTACGAAAAGGTCTTCACTACAAGCCAGCTGCAGCCGGCAGAGCAGTGGCAGTGATGCGAGGAGGAGGCTGGGCAGGCAGCG
>JAEUQD010000262.1 GCA_016789925.1 Bryobacterales bacterium
CGCCACGCATGCGGTTTCGCACCGTCGCGTTCATAGCCGTTCGACTCGGCGTACCGTACCAGGTCCAGCCAGTGCCGCGCCCAGCGCTCGCCATACTCGGGCCGGGCCAGCAATCCCTCCACCACGCGGTCATATGCCTCAGGCGACGGATCCGCTGCGAATGCCCGTTGCTCCTCCACGCTCGGCGGCAATCCAATCAAATCCAGATATACGCGCCGCAGCAGCGTTTCTTTACTTGCCTCGCGCACCGGCTTGATCCCGTTCGCCTCCATCCGCGCCAGCAGAAACGCATCCACGGGAGTCCTCACCCATGCCGCGTCGCGCACGCGCGGCGGTTGACTCCGCCGGGGCGCGACAAACGCCCAGTGTTTCGGCGCGCTTTGTGATGCTGTGCCTTCTCCAATCGCCCCAGCTTCGATCCACTGGCGGATCACAGTCGCTTCGCTCGCCGGAACCTTCTTCGCGCCCGGCGGCATGGTCTGGTCCGCGATTCGCGCGTACACGAGGCTCTTTCCGGCCGCGCCCGCCACCAGTGCCGCGCCCTTGCTGCCGCCCTTGCGCATCGCTTCCGGCGTCCGCAAATCCAATCCGCCCATCTGCACCGTCGCGCCATGGCACGACGTGCAATGCCTCTCCAGAATCGGCTGGACGTGCGTGGTGAAGTCCGCTGCGCTGGCGGCTAGCGCAAATAGGAGGAACTTCATGGGAGTCACTCCAAACAGTCTATTGAACAAACGTCACATAGCCAAACGAGTCGGGCTGGTGAAAATTCGGTTTCGGCGTCTTCACCGGCGACCAGGTACTGTACTGCGCGTCTGTCTTCCCGCCAGACCTGTTGAGGTTGATCCGCCATACATCGCCCGGTTGCGGCGGCGTGTGTTTGGCGTCGTTCACGAAGTTCTTGAACGGAATGGCCACCTCCAGTACCCAGCCGTTGTCATCGGGTGATTCCTCTTTGCCCGGCAGCCCGTGATGCGACGTCCGCAACTGCACGCCTTCCGGCTCCCAGTACCGCCCGCCCTTCCACCAGTCCGCGCGCACAAAGTTGAGCATCGTGCCGATCACGTTCATCTCAAATCCGTAGTAGCTACGCTTGTCCGGATCGGGGCGCAGAAAGATCTCGACGCAATCGTCCAGCGAAACCGGACCGTGGCGTTCGACGACCTTGGCCGAGATGTGTTTGTCCTGCAAACGATAGCCGACGTAGAGGTTGGTGTCGTCCCACAGCAGCCGTGCTTCGGTCTTCTCCTTCGCCCCGCTTTGATACCAGTTGAAATGGAACTTGTCGGCCTTTCTGGCTCCGCGCCAGGCCGCGTCGTCCATCTTCCCATCCACCACAATGGGACCCCGCGCCCGCTTGATCTCATAGCGCGGAAACTCCTGGCCCGGCATCCCTGCCGCGGTCACCAGTAACAGCAAAATAAGAGGCTTCATGCTTCCCAGCATTCTATCGGTTTAGGGGCGTGCCGCGGACACCTTGGATAGTGGCCTTCAATCGCACGTTAGAATTCCGAGGGATGCTTTCGAGATTTGCGGCCCGCTTGCGGACGTCGAAACGTTTGCTGTCGGAAGCGGGATTCGCGAACTTTCGCGACTGCGCAAGCTATACGGTGACGGCCGCTGGCGAAAACGAAAGGGTACGACGACCGTGAGACTGCCGAATGGTACGATACGGAAGGTAGAAATCCACTGGTACGAAGCCTCCGGCATTGGCAAGAAAGAATTCAAGATTAAGAGGTTCGTAGATTGATGATGCGAGCGCGCAAGAGAAAGACGTTGGGTTACGCCATCTGCATGCGGAACACGGGATTCGCAGCTTCGCTCGAAGTAAGAAAGTTATACGCTGTCCTTGTTGACGTGCAAGCGGACGCTGACGGACTGATCCGTGTGATCGACGAATCAGGCGAGGATTACCTGTATCCAGCGGACTTTTTCCAGCGCGTTACCTTGCCCGCCGAGATCCAGCGCGCCCTGCAACTGGCGTCCTGACCTTGTGACCTTGTGCGGAACGCGCTATGGCTGGGGCGCCGCCGCCTCGCCGCTCGTCAACGCCAACCGGGTCTACATCGTCAGCGATAGCGAGGACGGTTCGTTTATGGCGGCCGATGGCGACACTAACGTGATCGAGGCGGGTCCGGCGGTTCGTGTCCTGGGCAAGAACTCCCTGGATGAGATGACACTGGTCACACCAGCCATCGCCCAGGGCAGCCTGATCCTACGTACCGCCACGAGACTCTACCGGATTGGGAGCAAGCCGTGACCTCTGTCTTCTCTGACAACCTGTTTCAAGGTAAGACTGCTTTTTTCGCCGGCGCGACCAGCGGCATCGGCCTCGCCATCGCGCAGCGCTTTGCCGCGCTCGGCGCCGAGGTCGCTCTGTTCGGGCGCAGCCGGGAGAAACTGGAGGCCGCCCTGGCTTCGTTTTCCACGCGAGCCGTTGGCGCAACGGGCGATGTTCGCGACTATGCGTCCATCCAAAGCGCGCTGGCCGCGGCGCACGAACAACTGGGCCCGCTCGATTTTCTGTTCTGCGCGGCGGCCGGCAACTTCCCCGCCCCGGCTCTCGGTATGTCGGCCAACGGGTTCAAGGCCGTCGTCGATATCGATCTGCTCGGCACTTTCAACACGTGCCGGGCGGCCCACGCTTATTTGCGGAAACCCGGGGCGGTCGTCGTCACCATCGGCGCAAACCACTCCCAGATCGCCTATCCCATGCAGGCGCACGTCTGCGCGGCGAAGGCCGGCGTCGAGATGCTCACGCGTGTCCTGGCCATGGAGTGGGGACCTGACGGCATTCGCGTCCTCGGCATCACGCCCGGTCCCATCGACGGTACGGAGGGAATGCGGCGGCTGGCGCCTACACCGGAGGCGCGACGCGCGGTCTGCGACGCTGTCCCCTTACGCCGCATGGGGACCACCGCTGACGTCGCCGAACTCGCCGCGTTCTTGTGTTCCCCAGGCGCTTCGTATCTCACCGGAGCCATGTACGCTTGCGATGGCGGATCCGGACTTGCCGGACCCCGCTTCACCGAATCGTTATGACCAGGAAGAAGTCCGCCATCCCGGCCAAACGGAACCTCGCGGCCAAACAGGCGCGGGACCAGAAGTCAGGCCCCATGAAGGACAAACGGAAAGGCCGCGGAGGCGCGCGCAACACGGCGAAGGAAGATCTGGACGCGCAGTAGTTATCCTGAAAGGAGACGGATGCGCCGCTTCCTGGTTCTTTTCGCTGCCCAAGCCGTGCTCGCGCAGCAACCGGCTTTCAATCTCTCAGCCCTCGATCCGATTCTCGAACGTACGCTCAGCCTGTTCACTCCGGGCGCTTCGCTGATGATCACCGTGGAAGGCCAAACCGTTTATCGCAAAACGGCGGGCGTCTTTGATACGGCAAAGCCGGTCCCGATCGCCTCCGCCAGTAAGTGGCTCGCCGCTGCAACGATTCTGACTCTTGTTGACGATCGCACGCTTTCTCTCGATACCCGCGTAAGCCAGTATCTGCCGCAGTTCACCCAGGACAAGGCGGCCATCACGCTCCGCCAGTTACTCAGCCATACGTCTGGCCTGATTTCCGATAGTCCCTGCCTGGTCTCCGGCTCCACGGCGATGGCCAGATGCGTCAACGAAATTGCCGAGGAGCCTTTGCGATTCCCCGCAGGCTCGAAGTTCGCCTACGGCAACGCATCGCTGCAAGTAGCCGGGCACCTGGCCGAGCGGGTGACCGGCAAGTCGTGGAACACACTGTTCTGGGAGCGGCTGGGCACGCCTCTGAAGTTCACGTGTACGCGGCTCGACGGCATCGGTTCGCTGGAGAGCCCCATTGTCGCCAATGGCGTCGTCTCCTGCGCAGACGACTACACGCGTTTTCTCCAGATGATCGTCGGAGGCGGCGTTTACGGCGATCGGCGGATCCTGTCCACCGCCTCGATCGCCGAGATGTCGGCCGACCAGACGCGCGGCGTGGAAATCGCGGAGACGCTGTACTCGTCGTTCGCCCAACTGGACCCCCAGCTTCCGCGGCTGCGCTACGGCCTTGGCGTCTGGCGCGAACGGGTCGATCCTTCTTCCCGCGCTCTGGAGATCAGCTCGCAAGGGGCCTTCGGCTTTAGCCCATGGGTCGACTTCCAACGCAATCTCACCGGAGTACTCGCCGTCGAAAGTTCGCAGGAAGCGATCATGCAGGCCTATCTCGACATAAAAGATGTCGTCCGGCGGACCGTGCCGGCGTGGCCGGACCGTTCGATGCTTACCGCCAACGGCGCCAGCTTCGCCATCGAACCTGTCGCCCCGGGCACTATCTTCTCGTTGTTCGGTCCGGCGATCGGCCCGTCTTCTGAACGCACACTCCGGCTGGACTCGGCAACGCAGGTATCCACGCAACTGGACGGGCTCCGTGTCCTGGTGGGCGACCGCCCGGCTCCGCTGATCTACGCCGGTTGGGGACAAATCAGCGCCGTGATCCCGTTCGAGATGGAGGGCCGCCCGAGCGCTGTCGTGCAACTCGAACAGAACGGAGTCCGCGGCCCGCTTACGCTGATCGCCATCGCCACGGCGTCACCGGGCATCTTCACGCTCACCTCAAACGGGCGTGGTCAGGCTGCCGCGCTGAACCAGGACGGCTCAGTGAACGGCCCGGCCCGGCCCGCCGCGCGCGGCTCCATCCTGATTCTCTATGCCACAGGGCTCGGACCATTGCAGCCGACGGTGGCAACCGGCTCAGTGCCTTTGAGCGCGGCTTTTTCACGGATTCCGGTCCAGGTTCTGATCGGAGGACAACAAGCCGAGGTGTTGTATGCCGGTGTTGCTCCCGGCAGCATCGCCGGCGTTTATCAGATCAACGCCCGCATACCGCAGGCGGCTCCGACAGGCGCCGAAATCCCGGTCATCCTGCAAGCCGCCGCTGCCACCAGTTCCGCACTGGTGACGGCAGCCATTCGCTGAGCCCCTACTGCCAGTTGACTTCCACAGTCTGAGT
>JAEUQD010000320.1 GCA_016789925.1 Bryobacterales bacterium
AATGATTTCATTTACGTGGACTGACCGGCCATGACTGACAACGAACGAAACCTTCGCCAGGCGCTACGCTCCGACCTGCTTCGCAAGGAGCGCCCCATGTCCCGCCGCGCAGCCTTGCGCGCCGCCGCCTGCGGCTTCGGCCAACTCGGACTCATCGGTTTGCTGGGCGAACGGGGATTGCTTGGCAACAACACAGCCAACCCGCTCGCGCCACGCAAGCCGCATTTCGAACCCAAGGCCAAGCGCGTCATCTTCCTGTTCATGCACGGCGGTCCTTCTTCGGTCGACACATTCGACCCCAAGGAGCGGCTCACGATCGACCACGGCAAACAACTCCCCTTCAAGCGCCCGCTGGCTTTTGCCGACGGTCCTCCGGGTCCGCTGATGAAGTCGCCCTGGGAGTTCAAGCCCGGCGGCCGCAGCGGTATCCCGGTGAGCGACCTATTCCCGCACGTGCGCGAGTGCGCCGACGATCTGTGCGTGGTCCGATCGATGGTGGGCGAAGGCGTGGACCACGGCGCGGCACTGCTCCAAACCTTTACCGGATCCTCGACGTTCGTGCGTCCAGCGATGGGATCGTGGGTGGTTTACGGTCTCGGTTCGGAAAACCAGAATCTGCCGGGCTTCATCACCATCAAGCCCGCCCTGTCCCACGGAGGCGCAAAGAACTGGTCGTCCGCCTTCCTCCCCGGCGCTTTCCAGGGCACCGCCATCGGCAACTCGGGCATGAAGGCTAAAGACATCGAAAAGGAGCCCATCGAGTATCTGCTGCGGAAAGACTTCTCCGCCGAGGAGCAGCGCTACGAACTCGACATGCTCCAGAACGTGAATCGCCGCCACGCCGCGATGCGCACCGCGGACCCCGAACTGGAAGCCCGCATCCAGGCCTTCGAACTCGCCTTCCGGATGCAGACGCAAGCGCCCGAGGCGTTCGACATGAGCCGCGAAACCGAAGCCACGCGCAAGCTCTACGGGATGGACGATCCGCTCACCTACGAGTTCGGCTGGCAATGCCTGCTGGCACGGCGGCTGGCCGAACGTGGCGTCCGCTACATCCAGTGCACCCACTCCTACAAATGGGACCAGCACGGACAGCTATTCGAGAAGCACAACGAAAACGCCCGCGAGGTTGATAAACCGATCGCAGGCCTGCTCAAGGATCTCAAGACGCACGGGCTCTTGAAAGACACCCTTGTCATCTGGGCCGGCGAATTCGGCCGCACGCCTGTTTCGCAAGGCAACGACGGCCGCGACCATAACCCCTACGGCTATTCCATCTGGATGGCCGGCGGCGGCACCAAGGCCGGTTTCATCTATGGCGCGACCGACGACATCGGCTACCACGCCGTCGAGGACCGGATGCACATCCACGACTTCCACGCCACCGTGCTTCACTTGCTGGGCTTCGACCACGAACGGCTCACCTATCGCTACTCGGGGCGCGACTTCCGCCTCACCGACGTCGCTGGTGTAGTGGCGAAAAAGGTGATCGCCTAAGAACCCTTCGGTCCTTTCCAATCGTCGGCCTTCAGGAGGGACTTAGGAGTCGCCTTGGGTACCGCCCTTGACCTGACCGAAGAGCCAAGCCCGGGCGATACTCCAATCCCGATCCACCGTCCGCCTTGTCACTCCCAGCATGGCGGCGATCTCCTCGTGCGCGAGACCACCGAAGAAGCGCATTTGAACAACCTGAGCGGCCCGCGAGTCTACCTCCGCCAACCGGTCCAGCGCCATGTCCAGGGCAAGCATATCTACGTTCCTGCATTCCTCCCCGATATCCAGGAGGTCGAAGGGCACTACCTCGCCTGCGCGCTTTCTTGACTTTTTGCCGCGCGCGTGATCCACCAGCACTTGCCGCATCGCGCGTGTCGCGAAATGCACGAACTGAGCCCTGCCTTCGAACCTCATCCGGGCGTCCCCCAACCGCAACCATACTTCGTTTACGAGCGCTGTCGGCGTGAGCGTATGCCCCGCACGCTCCTTGTACATTTGGTAGGCCGCCAGTCTACGCAGTTCTGTGTAGACCAGCTCAAACAGCCGATTTGGGTCGGATTCGTTCACATCCTGGCTTGCAGTTACTTTGTCCATTTGAACTGAGCTAGTATACATGAGATATCCCGAGTCAGACCTATGACCGCCGAGCGATGGCAACGTCTCAAGCTTCTCTTCTCCGCCGTCAAAGAACTGCACACGCACGAACCGGACGCGGTTGTTCAACAGCACAACCTTGGCAGTGAAACCCGCTCAGAGTTGAACTCGTTAATAAAGGAAGACGGATGCGCCGGCGACTTCCTGATCGAGCCCGCAGCCAGGCTTCCCATCGAACACACCACGATCCTCCAACACGGCCAGTTATTGAACGGTCAGTTTCTCATAGAAGCTCTAATCGGAGCCGGCGGCATGGGTGAAGTCTACTCTGGTCGTGACACCCGGCTCGACCGGCGCGTTGCGATCAAGGTTCTCTCGCCGCACCTGCTCCACGACCCGGGTTACCGGCTGCGCCTGCTCGCCGAAGCGCGGAACATCGCCGCGCTATCCCACCCGAACATTTGCTCGATTCTCCACTTAGGCGGCGAGCACGACCTCGACTATCTCGTCCTGGAATTGCTCGAAGGCGAAACGCTCGCTGAGCGCATCCGCCGGGGTCCGCTACCGATTCCAGAATGCCGCGCCATCGCCTCCCAGATTATCGGGGCGCTTGCCTGCGCCCACGCTCACGAGATCATCCATCGCGACCTCAAGCCAGCCAATGTTTTCCTCACCCCGACTGGCGCCAAACTCCTCGATTTCGGCCTTGCCAAACGACACGCTTCGCTCCGCTTCAGCGCCGACCCGGAAACCATCGAGGGCAAGATTGCCGGCACCATCCCTTACATGAGCCCTGAGCAAGCTGAAGGCAAGTCTGTCGACCACCGCTCAGACATCTTCAGCTTCGGCTGCGTCCTTTACGAGATGGTTTCCGGCCGTCCCGCCTTCTCGGGAGACTCTCCGATGGCAACCCTCGCCGCCGTCCTCCGCGCGGATCCCCCAGAGCTTCGCCGCCTCAATCCGTCCGTGCCCCTCTCCTGGGAAAAAACCATCGGGCGCTGCCTAGCCAAGGATCCCGCCAGCCGCCCTCAATCCATCCTCGAAGTTCAATCGGCGCTCTCGGCGTGGTCCACCTCCCGCCGGGGTCTGTTGATCGCCGGCGCCGCCGTTCCGCTTAGCCTCGTAGCTCTTTCCCTTCGACACTCCCGAGCCCCATCATCGCCCCGCGACTCCCTCATCGTCATCCCGTTTACCAACCTCACTCAGGACCCCGAATCGGACTACCTGGCCGACGGCATCTCTGACGCGGTCATCAACGCCCTCTCCCGTCAATCTGCGCTCCGTGTCATCGCGCGCTCCACCTCGTTTACTTACAAGAGCCAAGCCTTGGACGTACCCGGCATTGCCCGGAATCTTAAGGTCGAGAAACTGATTACCGGAGCCGTCTCGCGCCGCAACGACGATCTCCGCATCCAGGCTGATCTCCTCGATGCCCGCGGTTCCCAACTCTGGGGCCATCAGTATCACGGTAGCGTTCGCGAAGTTCTTAATCTCCAGAGTCAGATCGTTCGCGACCTCTCTGACCGCTTCCAACTCAGTTCCGCTACTTCGTCTCAAGGAACGGAAAACCCTGAGGCCTACCAACTCTATTTGCGAGGCCGTTACGCCATGAATCGGGGGTCCGTGGCGGACTTCAAGCGTGCCTTCACTTTCTTTGACCAGGCTCTCGCGCTCGACCCCGGCTTTGGCGCCGCTTACGCTGGCATCTCCGATACATTTTGGTCGCGATCGGGTTTGGACCTGCCCGCGGTCGTTGCGATGCCGAAGGCCCTCGCCGCTGCCAACCGCGCCCTCAGCCTCCGTCCCGATCTGCCAGAAGCTCTTTGCGCCCGCGGCATCGTTCGCTGCTACTTCGAATTTGACCTCCCCAGCGCACTTTCGGACTTGAGTCGCGCTGTCGCGATGGACCCCAACAACGCCATGTGCCGTTTCTGGCATGCCTGGGCCCTCGTAGTCTCCGGCGATTTCTCCCGCGGTCTCGCGGAAGCCCAGCAGGCCTTCCGCTCCGATCCTTTGTCTCATTTCATCGAAACCGGACTGGGCCAGATGTACTACTTCGCCCGCCGCGTCGATGCCGCTATCGAAGTAATCGAAAATGTCCGCCGCGCTAGTCCCAACTTCTTCTTCGGGGCCCTTTACCTCGGAGTGGCCTATATCCACGCCGGTCGTTTCGAAGACGCCATCCCGCACCTTGAACAGGCACTCCAGATCGACCCCGGCCCCATCCCGACCCGTGCCTTTCTCGCCTACGCTCACGGCCGGCTCGGTCGCCGTCACACCGCTGAAGAGTTCACTCGTCAGGTCGTCGACCCTGGCAAAACCGCATGGGCCGCACCCTACTACCACGCCATCGCCTACCTCGGTGTTAACAACCACGAAGCGGCCCTTCAGGCACTTCAGCAGGCCTACGAAGTCCGCGACGACTCTCTGGTCAACATAGGAATTGAATCCATCTTCGATCCTCTCTCGGACGAACCTCGCTTTCTCGCCTTGCTCGACAAACTCGGTTTCTCCCGCACCCGCCCGGGCTTAGCTCCCACTCGCCGTAGCGTCTGACCCTCCTCAACCGGCTTCGCCGGAAATGTATGTCGCATTTGTCCGGCGCTTTACGCTTCCAACAAACGAGCGGATTAACCGCTACACCTGAGGAGAAACTGATGCACAAACCGATCATGCCCTTCTTTCTGCTGGCCGCCTTTACCGCGATTTCAGCACTCGCCCAACCAGGTAACCCCAATCCCGGCGTCATCCCACCAAGCCCGGGCAGTGACTACGGGGGCTTAAGCGCGAAGTGGTGGAAATGGGCGCTGGAAACACCTGCTCCGATTAACCCTTTAACTGATGAAACTGGCGCCAACTGCGCGGCGGAGCAGTCCGGCCCAGTCTTCTTCCTTGCGGGTTACTTCAACGTCACTACCACGCCCATTCAACGCGTCTGCTCCGTTCCTGCCGGCAAACGGCTGTTCTTCCCCGTGGCCAACGCATTCTGGAGCGCCGAAGGGACCTTCGAAGAGATGCAGCAGAAGGCAATCGGCGCGGTCAAGGATATGCAAGAGATGCGCGTCGTCATCGACGGTTCGCCGGTAAAGAACATCGAGCAGTACTACGCCCTTTCACCCGACTTTACCCTCAACCTTCCGGACGATAACATCTTCGGAGCCCCCGGCGGCGCCTACGAGCCTTCCGCCGCTGCCGGTTACTACCTTCTCCTGACGCCCCTGCGGCCCGGCACCCACAACGTGGAAATCTATGCCCGTTTTCAGAATGGCGACGAGATCCACGTGATCTACACACTGCACATCCAGGCTGGGAACTCCGCGAACAAAGTACCCCTCAAGCTTCGCCCTTAGCCAGACGATCCGGGGGCAGTTGGGCCGCGACGGAAATGGACCGGCTGACCCACCTGCCCCGGTTCCTGTGCCGCCACTTCTTTGCTCTTGGCGCAGCTCCAGGTCTCTAGGGATCCTGTCTCCGGGCCGACAACGTGTCAACTCTACCCGGGAATTCCACGACCGCGCGGGCGGCGACGTCGCCACGGCGCATCTCGTCGAAGATCGCATTCACATCGTCCAGCCGACGCACATGATGGCGGCAGCGCACAGCGCCCGTCGCCGCTAAAGCGAGAATCTCGCGGAGATCCTGCCGCGTGCCCACCGCCGACCCAAGGAGCCGGTACTCACCCGCTACCACCGATACGGCGGAAACCGCGAACGGCTCGGCAGGCATCCCCACCACCGCGAGCGTTCCACCCTTTCGCAATCCCTTCAACGCAGCTTCGTATGCCTTGGCGCTTGCTGACGTCACAATCGCCACATGCGCGCGCTCGGGCTTTTCCGTACCCGCCCAATCGGCCCCGCACTCGCGCGCCAATTCCAGCTTGTCTTCGCGAATGTCCACCGCCGACACAATCGCGCCCTTCGCTTTGGCGATCTGAATCGCCAGGTGACCTAATCCGCCGACTCCGTAGACTGTCACCCTTTGGCCGGACGCCAGCCCCGCCTGCTTCAAGCCACGGTACGCTGTCACGCCCGCGCACAGCAGCGGCGCGGCTTCCGCGGAACTCAGACCGTCGGGCACATGGACACAGTGGCTCGCCTTCGCCTTCACGAACTCGGCATAGCCGCCGTCCACCGTCACGCCCGTGATGCTCTGTTTGTTGCACAGCACTTCGCGGCCCTCGCGGCAGTATTCGCACTCGCCGCAGGTCCAATGAAGCCAGGGCACGCCCACACGGTCGCCCCGCCGCAGTTCCGCTACCGCCTCGCCCACCGTGTCGACGACGCCGGTTACCTCATGCCCGAGGATCAGCGGAAGCTTCGTGTGACGCTTTAGCAAATCCCAATCGGCGTCGGCCAGGTGCAAGTCGGAATGGCATACCCCACACGCATGCACCCGGATCACCACTTCGTCCGGAAGCGGTTGGGGAACCGGCAACTCCTCGATGGACAACGGCTGGTTGAACGAACGTAAGATGGCGGCCTTCATATCTTCTAGCCTAGAATAGTGGCTCCAACGCGCATCGTGATTCCCGGCGGGAGGCGGTCAGCGATCGGTTGGCGCGGTAGCGTAAGATGTCGATGAAATGACATCACGACGGGCGTTTTTAGGCGGGCTGAGCTGGCCGTGGGTGGAGGCGGCGCTGGCGGCGGGTCCGGAATTGAAGATCACGGCGGTGGACTTCGTCCGGCTGGAGGGCCGGCGCGAGGCCGTGACCGGAGTCAACCGGCAGCACCAGGTGCAGCCGCTGCACATTTACGAGGATCACCGGCCGAAGGTGTACCGCGAAGGCGGCGGGGGCGAGCGGAAGACGGTTGCCGTGAACGCGATCTACCTGAAGGTGAAGACCGCGGGCGGGTTGGAAGGAGTCTACGGTCCGATTGACCGGGAGGCGTTGTTTGTCGTGCAGCAGCAGTTGAAGCCGCTGCTGCTGGGCAAGAACGGCCTGGCGGTGGAGACGTTGTGGGACCAGATGTACCGGTCGAACCGGCACTCGCGGGCGTCGCACTTTATGATCGGGATCAGCGCGCTGGACAATGCGCTGTGGGATTTGCGAGGGCGGTATTTCAAGGCTCCGGTGTATGAGCTGCTGGGCGGGCCGACGCGGGAAAAGGTAGAGGCGTATGGGAGTTGCCTGGGTTATTCGGTGGAGCCGGAGTCGGTGCGAAAGTGGTCGGCGGAGTTCCTGCGGCAGGGGTTCCGGAATCAGAAGTGGTTTCTGGCGTACGGGCCGGGGGATCACACGGAGGGGTTGAAGAAAAACGTCGAGTTAGTGGCGAACTTGCGTGAGACCCTTGGCGACAGGGCGGAGATCATGTTCGACGCGTTTCAAGGGTGGAGTCTGGATTACGCCATCGCCTGGGCGAAGCAGGTGGAACGGTACCGGCCAAGATTTATCGAAGAGGCGTTCCAGATGGACCGGATGGAAAGCTTTGTGAAGCTGCGGGCGGCGACGAGCGTTCCGGTGGCGACCGGCGAACATATGTACGGGCGTTGGGAGGCGAAGCGGTTTCTGGAGGCGGGGGCGATTACGGTGGTGCAGGCGGATCCGGAATGGTGCGGGGGAACGAGCGAACTGGCGAAGATCTGCCATATCGCGTCCACTTACGATGCGCAGGTGATTCCCCATGGGCATTCGCTGCATGCGGCGTTGCACGTAGTGGCGTCGCAGTCGCCGCTGACGTGTCCGCTGGTGGAGTATCTGATCGGGAAGATGGAGTCGTATTACTACTTTGAGAAAAACCAACTGACGCCAGTGGGTGGCAGGATTGCGCTGCCGGAGCGGCCGGGGTTCGGTATCGAGTTCGACCCCGGCAAGGTGGAGAAAGAGACGGTTCTTTCGTGAGTTACGGAGTAGCGGCGGCGGGCGGATTGGGGTTGATCAGCGGAAACGTCACGATGTTGCTGACGTAGATGTCCTGGGCGATGGTGAGCTGAGTGGCCGGGTCTGTGGGAAGGTCGGAGTTCAACTCGAGGACCACTTCGTAGAGACCGACAGAGCCGGGACGCATGCCGGCGGAAAGGACGTTGGCGGTCTTGCCGCCCGCGAGGGAGGAAACGAACTCGACGGGGTCGTTGAGCGCGGGGCCCGTGTAGACTTGGCCGGTGTTCTGCCCTTGCTTGGCTTCTTCCGGCTTGACCAGACCGAGACCCGTACCATAGACCACGATGGTTTCGCCGGGGTTGGCGGGATTCTGCGGCGTGATCGGGCCGCTGTTGGCACAGCAGAGTCCGGGCGTGGTGGCCGTGAGGATCACCTGATCGCCTTCGCGGGACGAGGCGGTGTACTGGATGCCGTTGCCTTCCGGACCAGGCTGGCGCGAACGGAGGCGGATACGAGTAAAGGCGGAAGCGGGCGAAGCTTCGACGCGGGGATCACTTTCGTTGATCAGGGCAATGAGCTTGTCGCGAACCGTGACCAGGGTATCCTCGGCCACGGTAGTGTAGGAGTACTTGCGATCTTCGATGTTGATGGTGGCGACATCGCCGGCGCGGATGGAGCCGTCGACGGAGACAGTGCCGGTGGCGAAGGCGCTGCCGTGGAAAGCCAGCGCGGGCCGGGGGTCGAGGCCGCCTTCCACCGCGAAGATTCCGGGGTTCTGAAGGATGATAGGCACGGAAACCGCGGCGGAAACGGACACGGAGCCATCGGCGCGGCGGGTACGCACGTACGCGTTGATACTCTCGGTGTCGAGCACCTCCCAGGGGATCTGGGCGCGCACTTCGGTGGGTGAAACCGAGAACAACGGAGCGCGGATACCGTCGAAGTAAACCTGCACGCCGCCGAGTTCCCAGGGGAGGGTGGTGGCGTCAGGCGGCGCCGCGGCGACCGTGTCTGAGAGGTTCTCGCCAAAAAGGGACACGATGGTGCCGGGCGCGATTTGGGCCGCATCCTGACCACCCTGAAGGGTGGCGCCACTGGTTGCGACGACCAGGCCCGTCGTACCCGCCACTTCCACGGAGAGGGCAATACTGTTGCCGACTTCACCGGAAACGCGCGCGGTGAGGACGATGGCGAAGCGGGAGAAGTTGGGAGTGGCTATCACGTTGGGATCGCCGGAGCCGGCGTTAATCGCGGCGGCGACACCGACGAGCACGTCTTCGAATGTGTCGTTCGCTACTACCTTGTAGCTATAGGTCGTCTCGACGATCTTGACCTTGACTTCCTGGTTCTCTTTGACTTCGCCGGAGAAGTTGAGCGCGGCCACGGCAAACACTTCGCGGGAAGCGGCGTTGCGGACGCCGGTGTTCGGGATGCGGCGCTCGGCGAGGGTATAGACAAGGACCCGGCGATTGAAGGGGTCGGTAGCGTAGAGGTTCAAGCCGTCGAAAGCGAGGCCCAGGGGAGTGCGGACCGCGCCGGAACTGGCGATGCCGCGCGGGTCGGCGTTGTCGGAGATGAGGTTCCGGAGGGGAGTGATCTGGCCCAGCACGGCGTCGGCGGTTGCGCCATTGGTAGTAGGTATCTGGTTGTAGACAAGAATGCGGTCGTTGCCGCCATCGGCGACGAAGAGGCGGCGGCCGTCGGAGAGGACGGCGCGAGGGAAGCCAATCGTGGAGAGACAGCTTTCGGGGTACGTGTCGTTGCCGGCGGTGTCTTTACCGGTGGCGGTGCAGAGCTTGGGCGTGTTGTTATAGACGGCTTGAGCGAAGTCGGGCTGGCCGAGAACGAGATCGGCGGGCCGGGCATTGGAGGTGGGAATGGTGTTCCAGATCAGGACCCGGTTGTGGCCAAGGTCGGCAACGAACATGCGAACTCCGTCGCTGGAGACGGCGACAGGAGTATAGAGATTGGTCTGGTCGGGTTTGACCTCGAGCTTGGTCAAATCGGTCTGGATAAAGGTGTTAAAGTCGGGTTGGCCGATGACGACATTCGCCGGCTGGGTGTTCGAGGTGGGGATGGAATTCCAGATGAGGACGCGGTTGTTGCCGGTATCGGCGACGAACAGGCGGCCATTTTGAATCCACACACCCTGAGGAGCGCGGAGAGACCGATCGGTCGGATTGTCGCGGCGGCCCTGGTTGGGCAGCACGGAGGTGAAGTCAGGCTGGCCGAGGACGACGTTGGCGGGGGTCTGGTTGGCTTGGGGAATGGAGTTCCAGATCAGGACGCGATTGTGGTCGGTATCGGCGACGACGAGGTAGGTGCCATCGGTGGCGATCCCCATGGGCGAACGCAGATTGTTTTGCGCAGCGGGTTTCAGATCTTTGGTTTCAAAGTTGGGCTGGCCGAGGACGGTGTCGGCGACTCCGACGCAGACGGGACAGCGGCCGACGTAGGGCTGGATTTCCGCTTCGGGTCTAGGGAACGAAGAGGAAACGTTGCGGTAGATGAGGATGCGGTGGTTGGTCGGCTCGATCCCCATGCGGTTGGCGTCCACGACGAAGAGGGTGTCGTTGGCGTA
>JAEUQD010000028.1 GCA_016789925.1 Bryobacterales bacterium
TTTGAGAGCAGCCAGGACGCGCCCGATCTGCTGGTCCAGGTGTGTGATCATCCCGTAGTATTCGGCGAGTTGATCGCGAATCATGGCTTCCGTGCGTGGCCACGCACCGAGATTTTCGTCGCGGCCGCCGCGCATGTGACCGTTGTCGAAAGGCAGTTGGGGCAGAAAATTTTTGGGCAATGGCGGGCGGTTGCGATAGTAGGCCTCCAGGTGCGGTGGAGGCGGCATGCGCGGATCGTGCGGGGCGGTGAAGGCAACGTAGGCGAAGAAGGGTTTCGATCGGTCGCGGGTTTGGAGGAACTCGATGGCGGAGTCGGCGAACAGTTCGGAAGAGAACTTTTCGCCCGTGCGTTGCGCCGTGAGTTGTCCGTCCCGACCGAGGTCGCGGACGGGCACCTTGGAGTGGTCGGACATGCCGCCGAACATGACGCTCTTGCCGCGTTGGAACGCGCGAAGCCACGATTCGGGGCCGTTGTGCCATTTGCCCGTGCCAAACGTCGAGTAACCGTTCTCGCCGAGCAACTCCGGCAGGAGCTTTTCTCCCTTGAGATTGACCGTGTCGATGTCAAACCAGGTCTTGCCGCTCATGAGCATGGCGCGGCTGGGCATGCAGACTGCCCCGCTGTTGCCGCCGAAGATGTAGTTATTGCGGAAGCTAACCCCGCTGCCGGCCAGACGGTCGAGATTGGGCGTGTGGATATGCGGGTTGCCGTGCGCGGCGACGGTGTCGGCGCGCTGATCGTCGGCAAACAGGAACAGGATGTTCGGGCGTTTTCGGGTTTGGGCGGGCAAGGCGGCCGCGGCGAAGGAAGCAAGCAGGTCTCGGCGGGTCATGGGGGCTGACTGCTTCCAAAATTAACACGCTCGACAGTCACCGGCTCCGCTGGCAGACCTGGCCGACGACGGTGAGCTTTTCATTCGAAAGATAGCCGTACCGGTTGATCCAGACGCCGTGCTGTGACGCCTGCCAGGCGATGGCCAGGCGTTGGGCGAAGTCCTGGAGCGGGCCGTAGCCGTGGGCAAGGGAGTAGATGGGCGTTGAGCCGGCTTCCAACTGAGCGTCGACAATGTGGCGGGTCATTGCGCGACGGCCAACCGGATGCGGTTCATTCGGCTCGGGATAGCCGTAGTTCTTGAGCGAAGGGAGCCCGGCATCGTCGGCAATGTCGAGCCAGGAGACCAGCGCCTGTGTAAGGAGACGATCGTCGAGGTCAGGATTGGCGCGGAGCAGGGCGTCGCCGTAGAAACGGAGCATCACGGGCCAGTGCATGGTGTAGAGCTTGACGCTGATGGCCGAAGAGAGCGGCGCTGCGCGGCCGAAGTCCATCCCGGAGGCGAGGGCAAAGGGAGGCGGGAAGGCGTTGGGAACTAACTCGACCCGGGCAGCACCGGCGTCGTTCAGTGTCTGGCGGAACGCCCGGAGTAACTCTTCGACGAGTGTGGCCTTGAAGCGGAGCCAATGCAGTAACTCAGGCCGGTTGGCGAGTAAACGGAGCAACCGGTAGCGGCCGCCTTCCTTTTCGGCCCAGGGAAGCAGGTCGGTATTCTTGAGGCCGCCATGGAGTTTCCGGTAGAGGTCGAGAGCGGCGCCGCGCATGGCGTCGAAGTCGAAGCCAAGGCGGGTAGCCGCGGCCTCGGCGTGCGGCCCGAAGTCGAGGAACACGTCGTCGAGGAAATAAGGAGGGTACTCGGGCCAGTCGACCCGGATGCCGTTGATTTCCGGGTAAGCCGCGACCAGGTCGCGAAGCAGCGCGCAGTGGTAGGCGATGATGTGCGGGCTGGCGAGGCTGCCGTTGTTGGCCAGGCGGCGTTCCGGGACCCGGCCATCGGGCAGTTGGGGCTTGTCGTCGTCGCGCGGGCCGCCAAACTGGACCCGATACCCCGGGGGGATGGCGGCCTGGACCTGAAGATAGACCTTGAGGTTGCGGGCCTGGGCGGCGCGGATGAACTGTTTGATGATGGCGCCGTGGCGCGCCGTGAGTTCGTTGGTGGCGGCGGGTTGGTAGCGGAGTCCGCGATAGAAGGCGAGGTTCGGAACGAAAGAGGGCGCGGTGCGGACGAACAATTCGCGGCGTCCCCAGAGTGGACGGTCGAGAAGGCGGACGCTGCCCGCGCCGGCGTCGATGGGCGGTTCGCGGCTGCCGGTCTTCTCGTCTGCCGGCTCCATCACGTAGGGCGACGTGGCGACAGCATTGGCCCGTGCCAGATGCACGAGGTTATCGAGAACCGGCTGAACCCCTTCGTTCTGGACAAACTCCGGCATCACGGTGATGCCGGCGAAATTGCGCGCCATGCTCTTCCCTGCCCCCCTTCTTGAGCATCTTACGTTACCATCTCCTGCGAGCCATACGTCGTTGGCCGGAATGGGGGTGCCGGCCCCCGGCTACAATGATGGGGATCGCAACTTCCCGAGCCTCAGTCTTGTGCCCTCTCACTCACCGCAGAGTGTAATACCGGTACGTGCTCGTCCAGGTAAACTCTTTCCCCGGCGCCACCGAGACGCCGATAAACGGCTCGACCGAGATATTGCTCCGAATCGACCACAGAAACATCCTCTGCAACGGATGGTCCCCGTGAATGCTCATCCCTGCCTGGAGCGCGCTGTTCTCGATGCGAATCTCGTGATCCGACGCGTTGACGCCGAAGCCCTCCACCGGACAACTCACCACGTCGCGCCCGGTGAGTGTCTTCTGATACACGATGCGGTTGCCCTGAATCTCCGCCAGTTGCGCATCGGGGGGCCGAGCCGAACGAATCGCAAACGGAACCGTGATCACCGCGCCCTTACCGGGCCCCTGTCCGTCGAGCACCAGGAAGTTGTGGTTGTAAACGGTGGTTTCAATCGCCTGCCGACCCGCGTTTCTCAAGCTGTGAAACAGCACCATCTCACTCTTCCCCTTCACCAGCCTCACCGACTTCCGGTAAACATACGCGAATCCCGAGCTATCGTCCCGTAGTGCCTGCGTGAAGTCGATCGAATCCGCCCGCCGCCGGATAGTCCACTGGCCGGGGTTCGCCACTTCGTACAACCGGTAACTCTCGTATAGAGCGGCGTCTGGCTTGCGGAGGACGCCGACCCCGATCTTGACGAACGTTCCTCCCGGCTTGGCAGCTTCATAGCCAATGGGCCCGAATTCATCCGCCGGACCCGTCGTCGAACTGCAAGCGCCGGCCACGATGTCGTCGCCTTCATACACAAAGTCGCGAATGGCCGGATTCCGCTTCGTGAACCAGGGCCCGTAGTAGGTGTGTCCATTCGCTTCCAGGTGGAAGATCACGCCGGACCAGTCAAACCGA
>JAEUQD010000345.1 GCA_016789925.1 Bryobacterales bacterium
TCGGCGATGTTGCAGCAGGTGGTTGGTTCGGTGTTCACGCTGATGGGCCAGTACGAGCGGCAGTGGCGCCAGGTCAAGGGCTCGGACGCAGTGGACCTGTTTGGTTTCCGCTTCGATGTCGGCCTGGAGCCCGTGCCCGTCAACCTGGATAGAATGTTGCGGATTTTCCGGCAAGGCTGCCAGGATTTGCGGGAGGTTTGGGCGACATCGATGCGGCCCGAGACCCTGGACTCCGTGCTGAAGGCTGCCCAGCATGGCACGGGCGAGTTTCATCTGCCCGACGAAGTCTGGGTGCATGTGATCTATGAATTTGCGGTGGCTTTTCAGCGCCATCGCGTGGAACGCCAGACGTTGATTCGTTCGCTTACGCCGCTATACATCGGACGAGTGGCCTCGTTCGTCAACGAGACGGCGGATCTGAACTCAGACCAGGTCGAAGAACGGATGGAACGGCTGTGCTGTTGTTTTGAAGAGGCGAAGCCCTATCTGATGGATCTGTGGGACGGGCAGACGCCGGCCCAACCGGCGCCGGCGGCCAAAACGGAGGAAGTGTATGCTCAGAACGCTCCAGGAAATTCTTGAGAAGTCAGCCGAACGGCTCTATGTTCAATCGACCACGTTCCTGCCATCGGTGCTGGCGGCGGTCGTGATTCTTGCCGTTTCGTACCTGGTCGCCCGAGCCTGCCAGTGGGCAGTCTCGAGGGTCTATCATGCCGTGGCGCTGGACCGGTTTCTGGCCGACACCGGCGTGGGTGCGATGCTCGGGCGCTATGGGGAACGGCCCGCCGGGCAGATTGCGGCCTCGACGGTTTACTGGCTCGTCATGCTGATGGGCGCGCTGACCGCACTCAGCGTGTTCGACACCACGCTGAGCAAGCAGATTGTCGAGGGAACGGTTTTCCTTTTTCCCAAGCTGGTGATTGCCGGCGCCATTCTGTTGGCCGGATTCTGGCTGGCCCGCTATCTTTCGCGGTCGGTGGTGGTGTGGGCTTTCAATGAAGAGATCCCCCATCCCCGGCGCTGGGCAACCGCAGTCCGGCTGGCGGTGATTTTTGTTGCGATCGTGGTGGCAGCCGACACGTTGAACTTCGCGCGCGAAGTGTTTCTGGCGGCGTTCATTATCGGAGCGGGCGGGGCTGTACTGACCGCGGCGCTGGCCTTCGGGTTAGGCGGCCGGACCGCCGTGTCGCGGGCGTTGCGCACGCGGCAGAGCGAGACCCACGAGGAAGAGCGGACGCTTTGGAACCATCTGTAGGCGGTTAGCGGATCTGCCGGCTTTGTAAGTCGCTCATCATGCGCCCAAACTTCTCCTGCTGATTGGCGTCGAGTACGCGGACAATGCGCTCCTTGCCGCTCGCCCGCACTTCATCCATCTGCGCCTGCAGTGTCTGGTAGTACATCATGAAGTCGTCCAGAACCAGTTCGATCTCCTTGGCTTGATCGTCACTGAGGTTCAGTTCCTTGCGGAACTTCTGGAGCGTAATCTCCTTGCCCGATTCCTTCCACGCGGCCACTGGAGGCTTTGGATTTTGCATCATCTGCCGGTACCGGTAGCGTGCGCTTAATGCGCCCGCCGCGGAACCGCACAGAAACACGAGAAGGATCAGGCCGATGACCCTAGGGTCGCGCCAGGGGGGAGGGCAACCGCCAGGAGTCATGGTCGACTATTCCTGGTAGGTGGCCAAATTGACCAGAATCACGTCCCGGTTGGATTCCCGATTGGAGGCGTCCATGGTGTGAATCGGCTCCGGCTCACTGGCCATTTCCACGACCGGAACAGCCGCGTAGGTCTCATTGGGCTCTGGGGTAGTCCAGACGGTGACGCTCAGGAGCATGAGCAGCGTCAAGGCCGCGAACGCCAACCTTTTGAAGAAGTGCGGTTCCACGAAGGAATCCCAGACTGAAGGTACTCTCTGCTCCTCAATCCGGTTGAGCACCCGCGCATAGAAGCCCGGAGCGGGCGCCGCATCGTCAGGCGCACGCAAGCTGCGCAGTAGTTGAGCGTGCTGCTCGAAAGCTTGAATCATCCGTCGTGTTTCCGCGTCGGCCGCCGCGAGTGCGTCAGCGAACGCCGCTTCTCGCGCGGGCGCAAGACTACCGCGGAGGTGATCTTCCAGCAACTCCTCGATTCGACGGTCCATCTCTTTCCCTCTAATCTACAACCTGACCGGCTGCTTCCCGGCGGATCTGAAGCCCGCCTTTACTTTTCATATGTTACTGCAACCAGGCGCTCCCGAGGCATCCCGGATAATCTCAACGTATCATTCCCGTTGCCGGCACTGCTCATGTGAGTGCCGACCTCATTTTCGGCAGTAGCCGCTGGGCGGCCTTCACAAGCTTTTGCCGGGCGCGAAATAGCTTCACTTTAATCGTGTTTTCGTTCATGCCCGTCATCTGGGCCAGTTCCTCTACCGAGTGACCTTCCACCTCCTTGAGCAGCAACAGTTGCCTGTCTTCCGAGGAGACCTTCTCAAGGAGTTTCACTACGAGGTCGCGCTGGGCAAGGTTAGTGTCCATCGATGGCTGCCGGGAACTGCCAGGCTCGGAACGCTCCATCCGCTGGGACTCTTCCTCGGTGAAGTCGCTTTCGTAAACGAGTTTGCGCACCTTCTTCTTGCGCAGATAGTCGTAGCACTCGTTGACCGTGATCTTGTAAATCCAGGTCAGCAGACTCGACCGGAAGTCGAAATTCTTGATTGAAAAGTAGATCTTGGCGAACACCTGCTGCGCGATATCCTCAGCGTCGTTATGGTTCCGCAAGATCCCGTAGATGATCGAAAACACCTTGGTCTGGTAGCGGTCAACCACTTCGCGGAAAGCGAGTTCGTCGCCGGCTTGCACCCGGCGGACCAGCGTCGCCTCTTCGCTATTCTTATAATCCACGCCGCTTTTCGTTCGGGTTCTCTGTCCCGTGGCGGGGAATGGAAGGGCCGATGTCATTCCGATCGCGTCTGTCATTCCACAAGGTCGGACGCGTCCCGCGCTCTGCCGGTTTCGACAACCGTATCTCGTTCAAAATAACAGATGGATGATCAACCTGCAGACTGCCCCCTCCGACGCGGGTACCCGGCTCGACCATTATCTCCAATCCCGGCTGCCGCAGTACTCCCGGTCACGGCTTCAGCAGTGGATCAAGGCAGGACGCGTGACGGTAGACGATGCGCCGGCCAAGCCCTCAGCGCTTTTGAAGGGGCAGGAGCGAATTGCGGTGGCTCCAGAGGCTCCCCCACGGCTTCACGCCACGCCCGAGGATTTGCCTGTTGAGGTTCTCTACTCGGACGCCTCGGTGCTCGCCGTTAATAAACCCGCCGGCATGGTGGTTCACCTGGGGGCGGGACATCACTCGGGTACGCTGGTCAACGCCCTGTTGCACCATTTTGAGCACCTCTCGGAAGTGGGTGGGACGGACCGGCCAGGAATTGTCCACCGGCTGGACAAGCTGACATCGGGCATAGTTCTGGTGGCCCGGACCGACGCCGCCCACCGGGCGCTGGCGCGGCAGTTCGCAGAACGGACCGTGAAGAAGATCTACCTGGCGCTGGTGCACGGAGTAGTGAAGCAGGATCACGGACGTATAAGCGCCCCGATCGAACGCGACCCGGTCCACCGGATGAGGATGACGTGCCGGACGGGGCGGGGCCGCGCGGCCTTCACGGACTACACGGTGCTGCGGCGGGGCAAAGCGCACACGTACCTGAGTGTGGATTTGCACACCGGTCGAACCCATCAGATTCGAGTCCACATGGCTTCGTTGGGGCACCCGATTGCCGGGGACGATGTGTATGGGCCGAAGGAGCGCGAGCCGCTGGGCCGGTACTTTCTCCACGCCCACAGAGTGAAGTTCACCAGTCCGGCCAGCGGCGAAGTGGTCACCGTGGAAGCTCCGTTACCCGCTGACTTGGCCCAGGTGTTGTGCCGTTTTGGCCTGGAGTGAGCCTATAATCGAGGCAGGAGCATCC
The DNA here is from genome assembly GCA_016789925.1 of Bryobacterales bacterium. Taxonomy (GTDB): domain Bacteria; phylum Acidobacteriota; class Terriglobia; order Bryobacterales; family Bryobacteraceae; genus JADLDI01. Next base: position 3,960 of record JAEUQD010000345.1, read on the forward strand.
CGCCCGAATGAAGTATTTCGTCCTATCCTTACTCTGCCTGCCCGGGCTGCTGGCGCAAACGGCCGCGAAGGTCGATCGTCCCGTCCCTGCTCCCCAAGCCGGCGAGACGATTCGCCTGGACGTGACCCGCGTCAACCTGCTCTTCACCGTTTCCGACAAGCGCGGACGCTTTGTCACCGATCTGGACAAGGATTCTTTCGAGATCTTCGAAGGCAAGAATCGCCAGAGCGTGTTGGAGTTCACGCGGGAAAGCGACCTACCGCTGCGTCTCGGCATTCTCGTCGATACCAGTAACTCGATTCGCGACCGGTTCCGGTTTCAGCAGGAAGCGGCCATCGAGTTTATCCGCTCTGTGCTCCGGCCCGATCAGGACCGGGCTGTCGTCGTCAGCTTCGACACGTCCGCGGAACTGGTGTCGGACCTGACAGGGGACATCCGGCAATTGGAGAACGCGGTGCGGAATCTCCGCCCCGGCGGCGGAACTTCGCTGTACGACGCAATCTTCTTTGCCTGCCGCGACAAGTTAGCTCTGGATCAGCCCCGGCACAAGTTCCGGCGGGCGCTCATCGTGTTGTCCGACGGCGACGACAACCAGAGCCGCTATTCGCGCGATCAGGCGCTGGAGATGGCGCACAAGTCGGATGTGGTGATCTACTCGATTTCCACCAACATCAGCCGCATTCAAACCGATGGCGACAAGGTGCTCAAGTACTTTGCCCAGGAAACCGGTGGATTGACGTTCTTCCCGTTCAAGGTCGAAGACTTGGCGCAGTCGTTTGAGAATATCGCCAACGAGATGCGGCACCAGTACAACATCCTGTACCGGCCGGAACCGCTGAAGGCCGATGGCCTGTATCACGAGGTGAAAGTGAGCATCCGCAACCGTCGCGACTTTGTGGTTCGCGCCCGAAAAGGGTACTACGCCCCCCGGATGGCTCAACAGCCATAGCCTTAACTTCACTAGGAAACATCCGCACGTCGAATTCGAGAGGCGTCGGCTTCTTGAATCGAAAGCTCCTCGAAGTCAGGTTTCCACCGTACTTCCAAACGCCTTCGACAAGCCGAATCGCCATCACGGGCGAGATGCCGGGCCATGACACAAGATGAGACAAGACTGTCGCTTCACAGTGCTCTTCTCCTCGTGTACAATCTCACAACCACCATTGAACCACCGCCTCGCCACCGCCCTCCTGACCCTCCTCCTCCCGCCTGCCCTCGCCGAGCGTCTTCCCATCCAAACCTTCGACACCTCTTCCGGACTCGTTCACAATCGCGTCAACTGCATCCTGCAGACGGGGGAGGGCTTTCTCTGGTTCTGCACCGACGACGGCTTGAGCCGCTTCGACGGCCAGTCCTTTCTCAACTTCACTCGGGCCGACGGCTTACCCCACGCCCATGTCAACGCCATGCTTTCCACCCGCTCCGGAAATCTCTGGTTGGCGACCGACGGCGGATTGGTTCGCTTCCATCCCGACGCCGCACACGGATCTCCCATTTTCGAAACCTTCCGCCTACCCGCCGGCGAGCATGTCAACGCTCTTGCCGAAGACCACGACGGCGCCCTCTGGTGCGCCACCGACAGTGGATTGTTCCGCGCCGTAATCGCCCCTGGTCCTGTATTCCACAAGACAAGCCTGCCTTGGCCCGGCACCTTTGTCTCGCAGCGCGACCAGTTCCACATTACTTCTCTCCTCGTTGATTCCCGCGGCCGTCTCTGGGCCGGCACCGTCGGCCAGGGCGGCTTCTGGCGCGACCTTACCGGGCAGTGGCGGTGGTTCTCGGTACGCCCTCCCCTGACCAGCAATTTCGTCGATACCTTCTGGGAGGACATCGCCGGCGCCGTCTGGGCCGGGACGCGCGACGGCGGAGCTGCCCGCGTTGATGCCCTCTCTCATCAACCCTTCACCATCGTTCGCCACCCTGTCCGCCGCCCAGCACTCGGCTTTGAGGTCCGCGCCGCTCTGGCCGCCTCCGATGGCGCCCTCTGGGTGGCCGGCAGCGGCTTGGCGCGCTACGCTTCCGCGTCAGCCCCCCTCGCCCAACCCCGCAAATACGGCCTCGCCGCAGGTTTGTCGGACTTCACCGTGCTCCGCCTCGCCGAGGACAACGCCCGTAACCTCTGGCTCGGTACCTACCACTCCGGCGTCATGCGCATGCCGCTCGAAGGCTTCCGTACGTATTCCGAACAGGACGGCTTCCTTCCCGGCGACGAGCAGTCCCTCCTGCTCTCCCCGCAGGGAAACGTCTGCATCTGGTCCGGAGCTAAACAGTCACGCTCGCTCCACTGCCTCGACCACCAGCGCTTCGTCTCCATCCCGTTTCCCACCGCCGGCAGCAATAAC
>JAEUQD010000352.1 GCA_016789925.1 Bryobacterales bacterium
GGCGAGGTCGCGCCAGATGCAGGCGGCCGCGGCGATTTCTTTGATGGCGAAGCCGAAGCTCTCAATGACGACCGCGCCCTGGTAGTGGATTTCGCGGAGGGCGTCGAAGACCTTGTCCCATTCGACATGGCCGGAGCCGGGGGTTCCGCGATCGTTTTCGCAGGAGTGAACATGGACCAGGTGGCGGGCCACAGTTTTGATGGCCTGATACTGGTCCTTCTCTTCGATGTTGGCGTGGAAGGTGTCGTAGAGGATGCCGATGTTCGGGTGCGCCACTTCGTCGCAGAGGCGTGCAGCGTCGGCGGCGGTATTGAGGAAGTAGGACTCGAAGCGGTTCAGCGGCTCGACACCGAGCTTGACGTTACAGCGTGCGGCGACTTCGCCCAACTGGCGCAGCGCCTCCACCTCGCGCGCCCATTCGTCCTCGGTGCGGCGGCGTCCGGGCAGATAACCGACCGGAGAATGGAACGGTCCGGCGAGGACGTGACAACCGATTTCGGCGACGCTTTCGATGGCGCGCTTCATGAAGATGAGCGCCGCGCCGCGCACGGCAGCGACGTTACTCACGAGCGAGAGGTCGCGCGAGCCGAAGGCGGTGCAGAAGGTGACGCCGAGATCGAGGCGTTCGAGTTCGCGCCGGATCTCGGTCGCGGGGAAATGGTCCCATTCGAAGCGGGTGAGTTCGACGACGTCGAAGCCGTGCTCTTTGATGGGGGCCAGCAGCGGGATGTGCTCCTTTTCGAAGCTGGCCGTCCAGATAAAGGTGTTGATTCCGAATTTCATGCGGCCGCCTGATACTTGGGATGGAGGAGTGGAGCGGCGTCGGGATTGCCGGGTCCGAAGTGCTTGAGCATGACCAGGTCTTCGGTGTCGCTGGCGTTGGTGACCTTGACGCCTTCCTGCGCGGCGGCGGCGGTGACGAAGAGTTCGTCCTTGGTCATCTGGCCGTAGCGGATGAGGGTGGGGGTTTCGACCTCGTGTTTGCCGATGGAACCGCGACCCTGGACGACGATCAAGCCATACGCGGCAGCGTCCTTGATCACCACCGAGTGGCCCGGATGCACGGTGAGTTCCTTGGCGGAATAGTGGGGCGTGGAATAGACGATCCAGTTTTCGACGTAGCCTTCCTGACCGTCGGCGACGCGGCGGGGGTGGAAGAGACGGTTCTTCTGGAATTCGGGATCGACGTTGGCGTCCCAGTCGAGCATGTCGAGAATGTAGTCGAGGTCGTGGTGGCGCTGCTCGGGGACGTCTTTCACCAGCAGATCCCATGGCACGGCGCGGCCTTCGACCATGGACTGGAACATGGCGAAGACATCGGAGTTGACCTGGGGCTCGTAGGTGACCAGGGAACCGGGGGCGTGGAGGATGCCGGCGTCGATCTGCCAGCCGGTGCCCGGCTTGAGGCGATAGGCGCGGGAGTGGTCGAGAATGCCGTTGTCGCCTTCGTTCCAGCGTTCGAGGCAGCGGCGCACGTCATTGCGCGTGGTGCCGGGTTCGAGACCCATGAAGGTGTAGGGGAAGTTGTTGCCCTTGAAGTTGTATTGCGGAGGGAAATAGTAGGCCTCGGGCTTGCCGTTCTGGCCCACACGTTTGGCGAATTCGTCGTTCTGATGCAGGTGGTGGGGAATGGGGCCGAGGTTGTCGAAGAATTTGCAGAGGAGGTTCCAGCCGCCGTATTGGGACATCACGCCGGAGCCGAGGAAGCGGTCGCCAACGGTGTCGATGGCTTCTTTGAGCAGGACGCGCCGGCCGTTGAAGTCGATATAGCTGAGGCCCTCGTCTTCAGCGGCGAGGGGGCCGTTGGCGGCCTTGGTGGTGGAAGAGAACCAGCGCTCGTCGATGCCGCCGCGGTGGGCGCCGAGGCAGTAGAGATCGCGGGGGTCGAGTTTCAAGCGCCCGCCGGGCATGAGGAAAGCGCGCGGGACCCAACAGGGGGCCAGGCGAACGATGCCCTCGCCCGCGGTGAGGGCATCTTGAATCAGAGCGGAATGTGACATGTCACTGACTGTTCTACCGCTTCTGGAGGATCACTGCCAACCCGTAGTTGGTGTAGGTGGTGTAGCGGCCACGCAGCCAGAGCAGAAAGCGGCGGGAGCCCAGGGGCATGATGGGGCGGATGTTGTCGGCGGAGGATTGGGTGGTGAGTGGCTCGAATGTCCAGCGGCCGGGTGTGCCGCGCCGGGCGAGGAAGAGTTCGTAATGCGGCAGGCGGCGTCCAGTGCTGGGATCGGCGTTGGCGGACAGGTAGACAAGATCAGGGTCGATAGGGTCCAGGGCGAGGTTGCCGGGATAGTCGTCTTCGCCGGGGTAGAGACGTGTGCCGGCATGGCCCATCTCTTCGCCGGTCCAGCGTTGGCCGTTCCAGCGAGCGTAGCGGTAGCGCAGGTCCATGCCCGCTTTGCCGTCGGGCAGTCCGGCGGAATCCTTCTGCACGGAGTACACGCCATAGGGGCGGTCCTGGGAATCGAGCGCAATGTCGCAAACCCAGCCGACGTTATTGGGGTCGCCTTGGAATACAAGGGTTCCGTCCTCGGGCTTATCGAGACCCTTTTCGAGCGGCGCGACGCGTGTGGCATCGGAGCGGTGGAGCCAACCATTCCTGTAGTAGACGTGGTAGACGCTGTTGTCGTAGTTGCGCGGGTGCCCTTCCGTGTAGAAGAGATGGATGGTGTCGCGGCCGTTGGAGGCGTACTTGACGTAGGGGCGGTGACGCACGGTGGCGGGGACACGGATCACGACGTTGCCCGTGCGCCAGGTCTCGCCCTGGTCTTCGGAGACGCAATAGGACGGCTTGTAGGAGTTATCGAGACCACGGAAGAAGTTATAGATTCTCTTTTCGGCGGGGAGGTAGAAGAGGTTGGAGTAGGTGAGCCGGGTGGATTCGCTGGGAACGTAGCGGCGCTCGGGGACCCACGCTTTAGGATCGTGGGGATGTTGGGAGACCCGGTAGTAGAAGCAGTTTTCGCTGCCGTGTTTGGCGTAGACGGCGAGGTAGCGCCCGTCGGGACGGAGGAGAAGGGCAGGGGCGTTGTGATCGTCGTAGGCGCCGCGGGGTTCGAGCAAGGCGGGGTGGAGGGTTTCGCGGTGCATCCTGCCGGAGGGCAGGTGCAGCGCGGTGAGCTCGACATCGCCTTTGCGGCCGGAAGCGACCGAGCCGCACAACAGCCAGTCGCCGTCGACCAGGGCACGTTCGTCTTGAAACCAGGACCAGGCGCCATCATCGTTGAGGGCGATGGGGGAGGGGGCGGGGGCCAAAGGGGCGAGGAGGAGTTGGCGGCGGGTGAGCATCGGGGTAACAGGAGTTCGAGGTCTTCTCCGTTCAGTATAACTTCCGAATTTGACGTACTGTTCCCGTTATGGGAACTTGGAGATGTGAGGATCGTCAGCGAGAAGCGGATTCGGGAGTTCATCGCCCGCGAGCCGCGTTCCGCGGAATCGATGTGGAACTGGCTCGACGCTGTTGAATCGGCATCCTGGCGCAATCCTGGCGATCTGAAGCGGACGTTTTCCGCGACGGCGTCGTTCGTCGGCGACAAGACGATTTTCAACGTTGGTGGGAACAACTACCGCGTTGAAACGTATGTCCACTATCGGCAGCAGATCGTCTACATCAAGCGGATCGGTACGCATAAGGAGTACGACAAATGGGATCTCTAACGGGAACGATTGACGAGAAGCGGTACGGGCGGTTGTTGGGGAAGGCGGCGCCCCGAATCATCAGGACGGCGGAGGAGCACGAGCGGGCACTTGGCAGCGTGGACTCGCTGATGGAGAAGGGAGAGCGCGCCATGAGTCCGGAGGAAGGCGAACTGCTCGATCTCCTGACGAGCCTGATCGGCGACTACGAGGCGACGGCATACGAGCGAAGGGACAAGTCCAAACCGCACAAGATGGTGGCGTTCCTACTCGAACAGCGCGGGCTGATGGCGAAGGATCTTCTGCCGGTGATCGGATCCAGGGGCCGGGTATCGGAGATCCTTTCGGGTAAGCGGTCGATCAGCAAAGAACAGGCGAAGAAGCTGGCCGAGTTCTTTCACGTCGGCGTTGAACTGTTCATCTAAGATTGGAGGCTCAGGCCAAGAGCAATTCCAGATCCTCGCGCTGCAATTTCGCGATCAGGCGCTTGTTCTCGCCGATGATGGCGGCGGCGAGTTCGCGCTTGGTGTTCTGGAGTTGGAGGACTTTCTCTTCTACGGTGTCGCGCGCGATGAGGCGGCAACGATTTCAATCCCTTGAACTGGGATCATGCGCGGGCGAGCCAGGATTCTGACGCCATGGGAGACCTCGGCCTCACCCTCGCCAACGAACCCCTCTCCGGCGCAAATTTGCCCAAAGGCCCTCTGCTACATTGAGAATCGAGGAATATGTCTGCCGAACTCCTCGAGGCGATCCCCTTATCCAAGGACGACACTGGCGTCTTCCGTGTCGGCGGTACCCGCGTCACACTCGACCTTGTGGTTCGTGCCTTCCATCGCGGCGCCACCGCCGAGGAGATCGCCCAGGACTTCCCCAGCCTCTCACTGTCCGATGTCTATCAGGTCATCGGCTATTACTTGAAGCACCATTCCGAACTCGCCGCTTATTTCGACCAGCGCGCCCAGGAAGAGCAGCAACTCCTCGCTGCCCACAAGGAAGATTGGTCCCCTCCTGGCCTTCGCCAAAGGTTGCTCGCTCGCCGGAAGAACCCGTGAAGTGGCTCGCGGACGAGAACTTCCGAAGCACGATCATACGCGGGCTGCGGCGGCGAAATCCTGGTTTCGACATTCTCCGCGCTCAGGATATCGAAGAAATCTCGGGCGAGACTGATCGAACATTGCTTTGGTTCGCCACCACCAAAGAACCGATCTGGCATTTCGCGTTCTTGAATTCTTCAGTCAGGCGGGTGACAGCCCTCGTTCTGCTCCTGGCTCACCGCTGAGTTTAGACGGCGCAGAGGGGTGGGTTCTGTCCGTACCCCTCACCTCCCTCACCTAAAGTTGGACCACGTTCAGGCCTGGAATCAGTTGAAAGTGGCGGACGTTGGCCGTTCCCACTCCATAGCCGAGTTCCAAAGCGCTGGCGCCGATCAACAAATCCGATAGCGGAATGCGCACACCTTTGGCCTGACTCTGTCCGTCGATCTGGCCAGCGCGGAGAGCGATCGGGACGGTTACCGGCTGGATGGGAACGCCGGTGAGCAACTCGTCAAGAAAGCGCTGCCTGCGCTCGCGGCGTTCGGGTGTGTCGGCGCGTGTGATGCCGTGGGCGAGTTCGAGCACAGTTACGACGGAAACGGCGATGCCATCGTCACCAGTTTCGAGCGCCACCGATTCGAGTAGTTGCCGGGCGTTCTTGCCCTGGCGTTCGGCGGCGACGGCCGCCGTAGAGTCGAGCATCAGTCCCAAGCAGGCGGCTCCAGCGGCTCCCGGTGGGCGGCGATCGCCGCTTCGACATCCCTCGCGAAGTCGGGATCGATAGTCGCTGTGGAGTCGGCCGGCATCAGGGCGATGCACTCGGAGATCTTGCGGCGCACGGGTTCGGCTGCCCGGATGACAGCAACCGGGTGCGCGTCGCGCTCGATGATGACTTCGGCTCCGGTCTCGACCCGTTTGAGGATCGACCGTACATCCTTGGCCAAGTCACCTTCGCTGATGTGCAGCGGCTCCATACCAGGGATCATAGCGTTTATCCCTCCTCTTTGTCCTCTTCGGCCTCCGCATCGAGCGTGTGAGCAGTTCGGCGGCATGGCTGTTGCCGTTCACGGGCGATTTGTCCTTGGGGGGTGCGCCGGGTCGAAGCCGGGTCGAAGCGGGTCGGGGGGCGACCGGCGTGGCGAGAGCGGAGGGCGCGGGAGGAAATCGTGGGGACGGAGGCACCCGTCACATCGGAACTTTTGCGGAAATTCGGCTAGGCGGTTACGGTTGGCGAGCGAGATTCTGTAAAGAATTTCTGCGGATTCGGATTCTCCATCGGGGAAGAGGGAGGAGAACTGTGGGCGGTCCGGGCATCTTCGGGCGGGATTGGGGCGAGAAGTGTTGTGAGTATCCGCATTTCTCCGCAGGAAGGGCTGCGTTTGAGAAGAAGTGCCATAGGGACACACCAGGCTGACGGGCGGACGCCACGGGCGGACGCCCCTCCGGTGATAGAATTTTGCAAACCCGATGAAACCTGCACTGGCGGACTTGATTACTGCTATCTACGGCGCGGCCGAGCAGCCGTCGCAGTGGACTGACGTGCTAGCCGGGCTGGCGAGCGTTACTCGAAGTTCCGGTGCGTGCCTGGTCATCGACGATGCCGCCACAGGGGTGACCGAAGTAATTGGTGGAGCACATCTCGATCCTGCCGGGATCGCAGAGTATAACTCGCACTATCATGCTTTCGATCTCTTCATGGAAAACGGCCGCAAGCGCCGAATGCGTGCGCCGGTCACCGTTCTGGCGAGCAATGATGGAATTTCGGACGCTGCTCTCGTCCGCTCCGAGTTCTATCAGGATTTCCTGCGCCGTTACGACCTGTTCTACAACCTCAGCGGGGTGCTGGAAGGCGTCAATAGCTCCACGGCGGTGTATTGCAGTCTCCATAGGTCGAGCCGCGCGGGTCCGTACACGGACCGGAATGTGCAGGTTCTGGAGATTCTGATGCCCCATTTGCGGCGTGCATGTCAACTCCAGAGGCGGCTCGCCATCGCCAAGGCGGGTGAGGAAGCAATGAATTCGCTTCAATCCGGCGTCCTCCTGGTCGACGCCGGTGGGAAAGTCGTGTTTATGAATAGCGCCGCGCGCCGAATGGTCCGAACTGGCGACGGTATCGTTCTCACCCGACACGGCCGGCTTCTGGCCAATGGTTGCGATCTTTACGGGCGAATGCGTAGTGCGACTCCATATGGTTGCATCGTCCGGCGTCCTTCCGGCAAACGGTCCTATTTCGTCCAGGTAGTTCCGGTTCACGCGGGGGCGGCGCTTCCGGGGTCGCCGGCGGCCATGGTTTGGGTCGCCGACTTGGACGAGTCCGAACCGATAGACCCTGCCGCGCTGCAGCAAGCGTTCGATCTTACCAAGGCTGAGGCCCGGGTTGCCGCTGCCCTCTATCACGGAAAGCGGCCGGCCGAGATCTGCCGTGCCCTCGCAATTTCGGCGCCTACCGTCCGAACCCACTTAAGACACATCTTCGAGAAGTTGGGGGTCGCGCGCCAGGCCGAGGCGGTCGCCGTGCTCGCCAGAGTTCTTCGGGCGGCTAATGCCGGGACAACTCGCGGTGGAACAGCACCGGATGGAGACGCCAGCCAATAGCTCGCCATGCTTTCACAGAGCCAGTTGCTCGATCTGCTCGGACTGATTTACGACGCGGCCGAACGCCCCGAATTATGGCCGAAGCTGCTCGATAGCTGCGCAAGAACGTTTCGGGCGAAGGCAGTCGTATTCACGCTCGAGGACCGCGAAAGTCCACACAGCAGGATCACGGCCGCGTACGGCATCGATCCGGCATGGCAGAAGGCCTATGACGAGCACTACGAATCCGTGAATCTGGTGATGCAAAGTGCGCGCTCCGGCCTGATACCCGGCAATGTGGTCGCCTCTCACGACTATATTTCGGATCGCGCGTTGCTTGCGTCCGAGTATCACGGGGATTTTCTGCGCCCGCAGGATTTCTTCTATTTCTGCGGCGGCGTGGTCACCCATTCGGAGACCGCAAGTTCCGTCCTTTCGATAGTGCGGTCACGCAAGACCGGTATGTGGACGAAGCAAGAGCAAAAGCAGATCCAGAGCCTGCTGCCACATCTGTTACGCGCAACCAAGGTGCATTCCGCTATGGAGGAGGTACGCGTCCACAGGGAGGCATTCGACGCCATTCCCGCCGGGTTGCTTCTACTAGATGGAAAAGGCAGGATTCTTCGGGCAAACCAGGCGGCGCAACGCCTGCTGGATGCTTGCGACGGCTTGGAAGTGATTCGCGATGGCAGCATTAGCGCTGGCGCGCAGACCGGCGACCTGAGACGAATCGTGGCCGCCGCGTTGAACACCGGGGGAAAGACTTGGATGGAACCGGAGATCCTGCGCATTCACCGTCGGGCCCACGAGTATCCGCTCACCGTTCTTGCCGGCCCACTGCGGAGCGGCGGCAGCGTATTCGGGATCCGCCGTGCGGCAGTGTTGCTATTCATCATCGACCCCGAATCAAAGCTTCCGCTGCGAAGTCTGCAACGGGCGTTCGGACTCACCAAGGCCGAAGCAGTGCTGGCGAAACTCCTGATCTCGGGCGAGACTCTCGAGGCCGCAGCAGATGCAATGCGCATCCAGAGGACCACAGCCAAGACCCATCTGGTCCGGCTGTTCGATAAAACCGGTACACGCCGCCAAGCCGCGTTAGTATCTATCCTATTGCGAACTCTTAGAAGCTAATCACGCTTCGTCGGAGCCCTCATCCAATTCGGCGGCGAGCGCTCCCAACCGGTCAAGAGACTGTTGGCCCGTTCGGGCACCAAGGTTGTATAGTGAACCCTTATTTCGAACAGCGCCAGCGCATTCAAATGCAGACCTTAGCCATCAGTTGAGAGGCGAACTGCCTCTCTCTAGAGGCGCAACCGCACTACGGTCACCACCAGCACCTCCCCGTTCACGGCTGCGGTCGAACCGCTTCGACGAAATGCCGTGCGGCTTCACTGTTGCATCTCGTTCACCAGGAGCACGATCAGTTGTGAGCTGAACACAGTGGCGGAACCGGTCCTCCACTGATTGGCACATTGAACCGAAAGAACCACGGGATCGACAGAAGTGAACGCGCCGATCATGCTGAGCGTAGAAAACTGCCCTGTCGAGCCGATAGTGCTAACCGTAACATCGCCGCCACCGACAAAGCTATACGTGTTCCCGTTCGTGATCCTGAAGACGTGGCATGACACCAGAGTCGACCCACTCACCGCACGCGATTGGGCTCTGCCGGTCAGCACGTAGGTTCCTGCTGGAAGAGGCGTCTGCGAAACAGTCGCATAGGAACCGTTATCAGGAATGGCTGTTTCTCCCCCACTGTCACGAATCCAAATTGCCCTACTTACTCCCGGAAGGCCTTGTGGTCCCTGCGGTCCAGTGGCGCCTTGCGCACCCTGCGGCCCCTGTGAGCCCGCGGGGCCTGGAGGGCCGGCTGGCCCTGCGGGTCCCTGCGGTCCCTGCGTCAAGACCGGCAGCAACGTAACACTTAGGTCGTTGTTGCCCTCGACAATAGTGATCGTGCGAGTATCTGCCTGCCATGATCCCCCACTGATTCGCACGGTTACGGTGTGTGTCCCCGTCTCGACACTGACGTTCATCGGCGTTGTCTTTCCAGTAGAGGAGCCGTCCACGAGCACCTCCGCCCCGCTCGGGAAAGACGAGACTTTGAGGATTCCGCTCGCAGCATGGCTCAGACTCGCCGCGGCCAGTGTGATGGTAAACAGACGCCAATTCATGATTCTTCGATCTCTCCTTCGGCGTTCAGACTAACCGAGGCTTCTGAAAAAGACATCGTCCAAATGGATGAGATTCGAGCGATTCCCCGGAAGTCGATCCCCGTGGCCCTGTACCGCTTCTCGAACCGGTCGATGATGGTTCCGAGGCATCAGCCGCGCTGTTTGCGCAACTGTTCGGCCCGGTTGGGTCTGCCTGGTTGGGTCAGCCTATCTGACCCGTCGCTCCAGCATTTTGAGAGACGACACTTCTTCTGTGCGCACTCCTTCTCAGAAAGGAGGTCGTCGGCGGAGTCGTCGTCGGGTCGGTCGTCGTCGGGTCGAGCGACCCGTCACACTGGACTCCACGAAGCGTCCCTCGAAAACGGTATTGGCAAACATTGCCAGTGCTGCTATTCTAAGCCCGATGCCCACGCGAAACGTCAACCTGACCGAGCACCTCGACCGCTTCGTCGAAACCCGCGTCTCTTCGGGCCGGTTCAGCAACGCCAGCGAAGTAGTCCGCGAAGGACTGCGATTGCTCGAACAGCGGGAGCAGGAAGATCAGGCCAAACTCGAATGGTTGCGTGGAGCCGTCCGCGAAGGTATCGAGGCCATCGAACAAGGGGACTATACGACCCTGAATTCCGAGCGCGAGCTCGACAATCTCCTGCGCGACATCCGTCGTGGCTGACAGACCTACGTTGCAACTGCTTGTCAGCGGTCCGGCGAAGCGCGACATCGCCGCCATCCTCGATTGGAGTCTCCAGGAATTCGGCGAAGACGCCGCCGAGCGTTACGATGCACTGATCCGGCAAGCGCTTCTGAATATCCGGGCGAACCCCGAGCGTCCCGGCGCCCAATATCGTAAGGAACTGGCGGAGGGAGTTCTTGTCTATCATCTGCGGCACAGCCGCGAGCGCGCGCGAACCCGGCTTGGCACTGTGCGCAATCCCCGGCACTTCGTGATCTACCGCCTCCGCGGCCAAGCCGTCGAAATTCTCCGGCTGCTGCACGACGCCCGCGAGATCCAGCGTCATCTTCCTCCGCCGGGCACACCTGAACAGACATAGCGGGCGGCTCACCACTCATTCGGCCCTTCTGGGGACAGGCCCCGATTTCTGTAAAATGCCATTGCCGAGCGCCAGGAACGCAGATAACCGCCACACATTTCGCCCAATCTCGACGGAAACGTCAGCTTATACTGGGCGTCGGCATCACCTCGTTCCGCCCTTTCACGCAGTGACTTCGCCGAGCCTTCCCCGGCGCTTTGCGGAAAGCCAGAAACTGCCCAGGGTCCTTAACCATCCTCGATATCGATAACGCCCGGTTACGGGCCAGGCGGAAGAGAGTCAAAAGGCGCTTATACTGATAAGTGGATATACGACTATTCCCGAGGAAAACACCCTGCCAGAACCCGGAGTCACCCGTCTCACCATTAGCTGGTCCAAGGACACTGATCTGGCTCTGCGCTCTCATCTCGGCTCCCGGGGCCTTAAGAAGGGAGCGCTCTCCCAGTTCATTGAAGACGCCGTCAAGTGGCGTTTGTTCAATCAGACCGTCGACGAAGTCCAGGAAGCGTTGGCGGGCGTTCCC
>JAEUQD010000400.1 GCA_016789925.1 Bryobacterales bacterium
GGCCAGCGAACTCATCGGATCGGCGATCGAGTTGATTGAAGATCAGCGGGCAGCTTTACGGAGCCTGGATTTGCGTGCCTCGTATTTCGCGACCGCACGCAGCTACTACGAGTTTCTGATCGAGAGCCTGGCGAAGTCGGGCCAGGCCGTGGCGGCGCTGGAGGCGAGTGAACGGGCGCGCAGCCGGGTGTTGCTGGACCGCCTAGGAGATGCGCTGTCGCAGGCGGGCGCGCGCACTCCGGCCGAGTTGCGGGCGCGGCAGCGGCGGCTGGACCAGGAGTTGAACGCGGCGGCGGCGCGGCTGGAGCGGTTGGAGTCGGGTCCGGCGGCCGCGCGGCAGCGAGCCGAGACGCGCGCACAGATCGCGGCGTTGCTGGTGGCGCAGAGAGACGCGAGAGAGCAGGTGCGGAAGAGCAATCCGGTTCTGGCGGCGCTGGCCAATCCGGCACCGGTGACGGCGCGCGAGATCCAGCAACTGCTGGAGCCGCGGACGGTGTTGTTGCAGTTCGCCAACGCAGGGGAGCGAACGTATGGGTGGAGGGTGACGCGGGGCGACATCCGGATGCAGTGGACGGCGGTGGTCCGCGCGCCGCAGGAATGGCTGGAAGGGGAACGCGTGAAGCCGATCCCGAGGCAACTGCTCGCGCCTTGGACAGCGGACCTGAAGGGCGCGGAGAGGGTGGTGATTTCGGCGGATGGCGGCTTGGAAGCTGCTCCCTGGGCAGCGACGCCCGAGTTGACCGGGACCGAGGTAGTGGTGCTGCCGTCGGCTTCGGTGCTGGCGCTGTCGCGGCGGGAACGTGGGCGGCGAGGACGGCCGACCCGGCAATTAGCCGTGTTCGCAGACCCTGTCTATTCTTCCGAGGATCCGCGGGTCCCCGCAGGAGCCAGTTTGCTGCCGGCTACGTTCCGGCGGCTGCGGTTCTCGCGGGAGGAAGCGGAGGCGATCACGGCATTGACGCCGGCCGAAGGGCGTCATGTCGCGCTGGATTGGGATGCCAGCCGGGACGCGCTGGCGCGGTTGCGGTTACGGGACTTTGAAATCCTGCATTTCGCGGCGCACACGGTGATCGACGGAGAGAGGCCGGAGGTATCGGGCATCGCTTTGTCGCAACTGGATGCGCGGGGCAACCGGGCGGACGGATTTATCCGGTTACAGGAGATACTGGATTGGGAATTGCGGGCCAGACTGGTGGTGCTGAGCGCCTGCGGTTCTGCCACGGGGTCGGCGCGCGCGGGAGAAGGGCTGACCAGCTTGTCGCGAGCGTTTCTGCATGCCGGGGCGGACGCCGTTCTCGGTACGTTATGGAATGTGGACGATCGGGCAACCGCGGAGTTCATGAGGCGGTTCTACCACCGAATGCTGAAGGAGAACGTCAAACCCGGAATGGCACTGCGGCAGGCGCAACTCTCGATAAGGGGCGAACCCGGTTGGGCGAATCCTTATTATTGGGCGGGATTTGTGCTGCTCGGGGAGTGGCGTTGAGCATGCTGACGCAGGAGCAGTTCGACCGGCTGCTGGACGCTCTGGACCCGGACCGAGCGTGCGCGGGCGAGGCGTATCAACGGCTGCGGTCCGCTCTGGTCAAGTACCTGCGGTGGGAAGGCTGCACACGGGCGGAGGATTGGGCTGACGAAGTATTGAACCGGGTGGCGCAGCGCCTGACGGCGGGAGAGGTGGTAACGCGGGTAGCGGCCTATGCGAGCGGGGTGGCGCGACTGGTGGTGAAAGAGGCTTTGCGGAGCCAGGCGCGGGAGTATTCCGGCGCGATTGAGATGGCCGCTCCGGTGGCCGACGAAGTGGCCGACGAGAGTGTCTACGAGTGCCTGGAAGAGTGTTTGCGAAGACTGGACCCGGACCAGCGGCAGTTGATCCTGCAGTATTACCAGGGCACCGCCTCAGACCGGATCAGGAACCGGCAGAAGCTGGCGGGACGGTTGGGGATTAGCCTCAATTCGTTGCGAAACCGAGCGTTGAGACTGCGAGAGAAGCTGGAGTTGTGCATGCGCGAATGCGGGGAGCGAGACGTTTTGCCGGAGAGTAACACTAAGAGTGAGGACACAACTGCGTGACGGCGCCGGAATACCGCTACCTGCTCGGGCGGCTGGATGAAGCCGAACGAGAGGCTGTTGCCGCACGGCTTCTGGAGGATCCCGAATCGCTGGCGCGAGTGGAAGAGGCGGAAAACGATCTGTTTGACGCGTATGCCAGCGGGCGGCTGAGCGGCGACGACCGGCGACGATTCGAAGAGCGGTTTCTTAAGGATGCGGAAGGACGCCGGCGGCTGGCGTTCGCGCGGGCGCTGCACCGCAAGACGCGGAAGGGCGGCTTGTTTCAGGTTGCCGGCGCGGTTGCGGCAGGCGTGTTTCTGCTGGCGGGCGTGGGATGGTTGATGCGGCGGACGGGAACGGCGCCTCCCGCGGAACCTGTGCTGGTGGCTTCTTACCGGCTGACGGCCGCGACGCGAGGAACATCCGCGCCCCAGGAGGTTCGCATTCCGCAAACAGGGCTGGTGGAGTGGCGCACAGCGGTACCGGCGGGTACGAGGGAAGGCGCCTACCAGGTGGAGCTAGCCGGAGGACGCGGGGACGTGCGTTGGACCTCGGCGCCGTTGGAACCCACGGGTGCGGATCTGGTTTGGCAGACGCCCGCCACGGCTGTACCGGAGGGGGCGTGTGTGTTCACGATCCGGACGGGGTCGCGGGCGGTGGCCTATTTCGATGTGAAGGCCGTGCGCGGGTCGCCGTAGCAGTAGGTCACGCGCGGAGCTTCTTGTAGTTGGCGAGGCACTTTTCGGCGGTCTCGAAGGGGTGGTAGGCGCTGCCTTCCTGCTCGATGAGGTAATACTCGATTCCACCGACCTTCTCGGCGGCTTCGAAGATCTTCTTCCAGGGGGAGACGCCTTCGCCGAAGACGACGCGGTAGCCTTTGCCGGGCTCGGGCGACCAGTCCTTCAAGTGCATGGAGGCGATGCGGCGGGGGTTCTTGCGGATCCACTCGACTGGGTCGACACCCGCTTCGACGCAGGTGCCGACGTCGAGTTGGAGGGCTACGCTTTTGCCGGTGTTTTTCGCGAGGATTTCCATGGGGCGGACGCCGTCGCCGAGGTCCTTGAACTCGGTCTGGTGATTGTGGAAGCCGGCGCGGAGGCCAGCGGACTTCATTTTCTCCGCGCCCTGGTTCAGTTTCTCGGCCACCGTTTTCCAGCCGTCGGCGCCGGTGACGCGACCGGCGGAAGCCATGACGATGAACTTACTGCCGATGGCGAGGTTGAGGTCGATGGCCTTGGCGATGTTCTCGGGGTCGAAGGACTTGGAGGAGTTGTGGGTGGAGTAACACTGGATGCCGAGGTCGTCGAGCAGCTTGCGCACGTCCTTAGCGTACTGGGGAGTCCAGTCGAAGTAAGGCGAGTAGAACTCGACGCCCTGGTAGCCCATCTTGGCAACGGTGCGGACCGCGTTGAAGAGGTCCTCTTTCATCTGGTCGCGGACAGAGTAGAGTTCGATGCCGACCGGCGGACGCTTTTTGGCGGCAAAGGCAGCGGGGGCGGCGGCCGCCAGAGCGAGGAAGTTACGGCGTGAGAAGGGACGTAGAGGTGCCATCAATTTCGACAGTAGCATAGAAGCGGACCTCTAATTCCCCTTGCGGATTTCTTCAAACGCGGCCACGGTGACGAGAGACGGTTTGAAATTGCCGAAGCGGTAGCCCTGGGCGATGAGGAGGGGCGTCCAACC
>JAEUQD010000038.1 GCA_016789925.1 Bryobacterales bacterium
CGGCGTTCCCGTACCGCCCGGCTTTACCATCTCGACCGAGGTGTGCAACATCTACTTCGAGAACAAGCAGACCGTACCTCAGGAAATCGACGACCAGATGTGGAAGGCCCTCGAGAAGCTCGAGAAGCAGATGGGCCAGAAGCTGGGCGACCCCGCCAACCCGTTGCTGTTGAGCGTGCGGAGCGGCGCGAAGTTCTCGATGCCCGGCATGATGAACACCATCCTCAACCTCGGCATGAACGACGCCACGGTGGAGGGTCTGGCGAAGAAGACCGGCAATCCGCGCTTCGCCTACGATTGCTACCGCCGCTTCATTCAAATGATGGGTGAAGTAGCCCTCGGCATCGAGATGGAACACTTCGATCACATCTTCGATAGCCGCAAAGCCAAGGCCAAGGTGAAGCTCGATACCGATCTCACCGCCGAGGATCTGAAGGCGATTATCAAGGATTACCTGGCGCTGGTGAAGAAGGAAACCAAGAAGCCGTTTCCGCAGGATGCCCGCCAGCAGTTGGTCCTGTCGCGCAACGCGGTGTTCGGCTCCTGGTGGAACCCCAAGGCGGCCTACTACCGCAAGATGGAAAAGATCGCCGACAACATCGGAACCGCCGCCAATGTGCAGGTGATGGTGTTCGGCAACATGGGCGACAACTCCGGCACCGGCGTCGGCTTCACGCGCGATCCCGGCAGCGGCGAGAAGGTCTTCTACGGCGAGTATCTGATCAACGCCCAAGGCGAAGACGTGGTGGCCGGTATCCGGACGCCCGAGCCCATTTCGCACCTGAAAGACCAGATGCCGGCGGTCTACAACCAACTGGTTGAGATCACGACCATGCTGGAGAACCACTACAAGGACATGCAGGATTTCGAGTTCACCATCCAGGATGGGACGCTCTTCATGCTGCAGACCCGCAACGGCAAGCGCACCGGTCCGGCGGCCGTTCGCGTTGCTGTCGAAATGGCCGAGGAAGGTCTGATCGACAAGAAGACCGCCGTGCTGCGCGTCTCTCCATCGCAGCTTGACCAATTGCTTCACCCGGTTTTCGACGGTCCGTCGCTCAAGAAGCTCACCAAGCTCACCACCGGCATCGCGGCATCGCCCGGCGCTGCCGTCGGCCGCGTCTCGTTCACCGCCGACGACGCCGTGGCGCACGGCGTAAAGGGACCCGTCATCCTCGTCCGGAAGGAAACCACTCCCGACGACATCCATGGCATGGACGTCGCCAAGGGGATTCTCACGGCGATTGGCGGAAAGAGTTCGCACGCGGCGGTCGTGGCTCGCGGCATGGGCCGGCCCTGTATCGTGGGCGCCAGTTCCATCGTCATCAACGAGCACACCAAAACTGCCACTGTCGAGGTGGGGGGCAAGAAGCTTGTCGTGAAGGAAGGCGACTGGATTTCCATCGACGGCACCACAGCCGAGGTCTATCTCGGACAGGCTGTCACCAAGGAACCCGACCTCAAGCACGGGTGGCTGTCGAAGTTCATGGGTTGGGCGGACGAGTTCCGCGGTGGCTTCGGCGTGCGCGCCAATGCCGATATCCCGCGTGACGCCAAGGTCGCCCGCGGATTTGGCGCGGAGGGTATCGGACTGTGCCGCACTGAACACATGTTCTTCGCCGAAGACCGTTTGCCGCACGTGCAGGCCATGATTCTGGCCCGCGACGAGAAGACCCGCAAAGCCGCTCTCAAGAAGCTGTTGCCGATGCAGCGCGCCGACTTCGCCGGCCTCTTCAAGGCCATGGACGGCTTCCCGGTCGTCATCCGCACGCTCGATCCGCCGCTCCATGAGTTCCTCCCTAAGCGTGAGAACCTCATGGTCGATATCGCCAAGCTCCCCCATGCCGACGCCAAGACCAAGAAGGAAATGGCAGCGCGGTACACCTGCACGGTGGGCGAATTGAAGAAGAAGATGCCCGCCCTGCTCGAACGCGTCGAGGAACTCCACGAGTTCAACCCAATGCTCGGCCATCGCGGCTGCCGTCTTGGAATCTCCTACCCCGAGATCACCGAAATGCAGGCCCGCGCCATCTTCGAAGCCGTTGTCCAGGTCCACAAGAAGGGTATCAAGGTGATCCCCGAAGTGATGATCCCTCTCATCGGGTCCGCTGCTGAGTTGGCGCACCAGAAGAACATCGTCGTCAAGGTTGCGGAAGAAGTCTTCGCCGCCGCCAAACTGACCGGCAAAGTGAAATACCTGGTCGGTACGATGATCGAAATCCCGCGCGCCGCGCTGACGGCCGATAAGGTCGCCGAACATGCCGAATTCTTCAGCTTCGGCACCAACGACCTGACGCAGACCGCCATGGGGCTGTCCCGCGACGACTATACGAAGTTCTCGCCCAAGTACGAAGACCTCAAGATCTTCGGGGCCGATCCCTTCGGCGTGCTTGACCAGGAAGGCGTCGGCAAGCTGATCAGGATCGCCGTCGAGCGCGGGCGCTCGACGCGTTCCGATCTCGAAATCGGCATTTGCGGCGAACACGGCGGCGAACCTTCGTCCGTTGAGTTCTGCTACAAGGTCGGCATGAACTACGTTTCCTGTTCGCCCTACCGGGTGCCGATTGCCCGGCTGGCGGCGGCACAGGCAGCCATCGCCGGCGACGGCGCGGAACGCTCCCGCACCGCATAGTTCAACTCCAGCCCGTCCCTCAGCTCTCTTTGGGGGACGGGCCTCACTCCACGTCCTCACCGCCCGCGCCGTCAATGTTGTTAGGACCTATGGCTTCCCGTCCCACCGCCCCGCCCAGCCCCCAGGCTGACATCGACGCTGCCCGGGCCCTCGCCGCGCGCTACCGCTGCGAGTTTGTCGACCTCAAAGAGACTCCCATCGACCATGACCTCTTCCAGGCCGTGCCGGTGGACCTCATGTTCCGCTACAACTTCATCCCCCTGGCGGCGCACAACGGAACGCTCGAAATCGCCCTGGCCGATCCCCGCAACCTCAACCTCATCGATGAGTTAGCCATCCTGCTCAGCAAGCGGTTAAAGGTGAAGGTCGCCACGCTCGGCCAGATTTCCGACCTGTTGAAGAAGTCGGAATCCTCCCAGCGCGTTCTCGAAGAGGTCACCGAGACCTTCAGCCTCGACGTTGTCGTGGACGAGGAGAACTCCGACGAAACCCTTTCCATCGACAAGCTTACGGCCGTCGATGCCGACATCGCGCCGGTCATCAAACTGGTGGACACCACGATTTTCAACGCCTTGGAACGTCGCGCCTCCGATATCCACATCGAGACCCGTGACCAGGAAGTCGTCATCAAGTACCGAATCGACGGCGTTCTCAACTATGCCATGCCGCCGATTGCCAAGGACTGGCACTCCACCATCATTTCCCGCATCAAGGTGATGAGCGAGTTGGACATCGCCGAGCGCCGCATCCCGCAGGACGGCCGCTTCCGGGTCCGTTACAAGGGCCGCCTCATCGACTTCCGCGTCTCGATCATGCCCACCATTCACGGCGAAGACGCGGTACTTCGTGTTCTCGACAAAGAGTCGATGAGCGAGAAGTTCTCCAAGCTCACTCTCGACGTGGTGGGATTTTCTCCGACCGACATCGTCAAGTTCCGCCGCTATATCAAGGAGCCGTACGGCATGGTGCTGGTGACGGGCCCCACGGGTTCCGGCAAGACGACCACTCTGTACGCCGCCATCTCGGAAATCAAGAACGACGAAGACAAGATCATCACCATCGAAGACCCGGTCGAATACCAGCTCAAGGGCATTACTCAGATCCCGGTCAATGAAAAGAAAGGGCTCACGTTCGCGCGCGGTCTTCGTTCCATCCTCCGGCACGATCCCGACAAAGTAATGGTGGGCGAAATCCGCGATCAGGAAACCGCCCAGATCGCCATCAACGCCGCCCTCACGGGTCACCTGGTGTTTACGACCGTCCACGCCAACAACGTGTTCGACGTCCTGGGCCGCTTCCTGAACATGGGTGTCGAGCCCTACAACTTCGTTTCCGCGCTGAACTGCATCCTGGCTCAGCGCCTGGTCCGCCTGATCTGCGAGTACTGCAAGAAGCCTGTCCAATACCCCGAGGAGTACCTCCAGGAGTCCGGACTCAATCCCGCAGAATGGAAAGATGCGGTGTTTTATGAAGGCGAAGGCTGCTTTGAGTGCGGTGGCACCGGATTCCACGGCAGAACCGCCATCCACGAACTGCTCGACCTCTCCGAGCGGATCCGGGAGATGATCCTCGACCGGCGTCCCGCTTCGGAGATCAAACGTCAGACCAGGGAAGAGGGGATGACCTTCCTCCGGGAATCCGCCCTCGAGAAGGTGCGGCTCGGCCTCACGACTATGAAAGAAATCAACAAGGTGACCTTTATCGAAGGCTAGTCCCGGGCTCCACGATCCGGACCCGTTGTTCGTCTAACTTACTGTGAGTTTGCTCGATCAGCTCGCGGCTTTCGTCGACGATCCGCCACCTGCCTACGCATTTGAGATTTCGGCTGCGGGGGTCGCCTCGGCGGTCCGCGGCGGAGACCGTAAGGCCGGGCCTCAGGTCGCGTTCAAACCGTGGGACGCCGGAGTGCTGAACGTCTCGCCCATCGCCGACAACGTTCTCCGGCCTGAGGTCTTCCTCAGCCACGTTGCCGGCTTCCATGCCGCCAACGGCAAGCGGCGCCGTAATGCTGCGCTCATTCTACCCGATTACTGCGCCCGTATTGCTGTCCTGGACTTCGATTCATTTCCCACCATTGCCGAAGAACAGCTCTCACTGGTCCGCTTCCGCCTCAAGAAAACCGTCCCTTTCGACGTGGATTCGGCCGCTGTCAATTTCCACATCCAAAAGCAGGGTAAGCGCCTGGAGGTGGTGGTGGGCGCCGCAGCCCACGAAATCGTCGCGCGCTACGAGGCGCCCTTCCGTCAGTCTGGCTATAATCCGGGCTACGTGACTACTTCCATCCTTGCGTCACTGGATCTGCTCCCGGCCGGCGGGCTCCATGTCCTGACCAAGCTTGCCGGGCGGGTGCTCACAGTGGCCGTTTGCGAAGGCCGCCAGCCCAAACTGGTCCGCTGCGTCGAACTCCCGGACCTGACTCACGATGACGTCAAGGCCATGCTGTTTCCAACTCTTGCCTACGCGGAGGATACCCTCGGCCGCCATCCCGAAAAGCTCTATGCCTGCGGTCTGGGCGATGTTGGCAGCGAACTTTCCGCGGAGTGGAACATCCCCGTCGAGCCGCTTCGCTCGCCTTGGGGCGTTGTGAACGAGACGAACTCCGGACTGCTTGGCTGGCTCCAGGCCCAGGAGGTGCAGTAGCCGATGCGCGGCGCGGTCTCCGTCAACCTCTCCTCAGAACCCTTCCGGCGCGATCGTCCTTTCCTTGTGCTGGCTCTCGCGGGCGTTGCCCTTCTGGTCGGGCTGTTCGCGGTTCAAACCGC
>JAEUQD010000402.1 GCA_016789925.1 Bryobacterales bacterium
CTGAAGAGCGGGCATGTCATCGGCGCTACCGATAAGCATGCTGCCGAGGTGACCGACCATCCGGTGACTGTCGAGGATCTCTCGGCGACGATTTTCACCGCTCTCGGCGTCGACATTCACCGCATCAACCACACGGCGGAAGGCCGGCCCATCGCCATCGTCAACGGAGGCAAACCCGTCGCGGATGCGTTCGCTTAGTTGCTTCCTGTTCGGCTTCAGCCTGTTCGCCCAAGCCCCTGAACTGGCTACTGTTCCTGCGGCCGATTGCCCCATCGGAGAGACGCGCAGTCACGAAGAAATCCACAAGCCCAAGGTGCGCAGCTTCCTCCTGGCTACGACGCCGGTCACCAACGCACAGTACAAGGTATTCCTCGACGCAACCAGTCATCGCGCCCCCGAACGCAATAGCTTTGACAGCAGGTACTGCCTCTGGACCGGCCGCTCATTCCCGCCCGCCATCGCCAATCAACCCGTAGTCAACGTTTCGTGGACCGACGCTGTCGCCTACTGCCATTGGCTGTCGAAGACGACCGGCAAGGTCTTCCGCCTGCCCACCGAAGAGGAGTGGGAAGTGGCCGCTCGCGGCGGCCAGTCCGGTAAATCCTACCCAACAGGCGACGCCATCGATCTCAAATCCGCTTGGTTCGGCCAGAAATGGAATGGCCTCGCGACTCTGAAGGACGCCAACTACGGCATGCCCAATGCCTACGGTCTGTATGGCATGGCCGGAAATGTCTGGCAGTGGGTGGACGACTGGTACGTCCCCGTTTTCAACGACCGTCCCGTCGCCGAAGAGCTTCATCTCTACCGAGTGCTGCGTGGCGGGTCGTGGGCTAACGATGCCGATTTTCTCAAGGTGAACTACCGCAGCTTTCACCCGCCTGAGTTTCGCGACCTCTTTGTCGGCTTCCGCGTCGCCGCCTCGCTGCCTGATTAAGCGGCGGGCAGAGCCAGTACAAACCGCGCCCCGCCCGAGTAGGAAGTATCCAGCCGCAGCGTACCATCCTGAAGGGTAAGCAGCGCCATGGCGATCGTTAGCCCAAACCCCGACCCTCTCATATCCTCGGTCTGCATGCGCCGGAACGGGCGAAACAAGCGTGGCGCATCCTCCGGGTCCACGCCTCGCCCGTTGTCGCTCACCGCCAGTTCCCATCTCGTCCCAACCCGCCTCGCTTCCAACCTCACTTCCAACGCCGCTCCACCGCCAAACCGGATCGTGTTCTCGAGCAACTCCTCGATTGCCGACCGCGTCAGATCCGGGTCGCACTTCACCAGCACGGTGCCGCTCTGCATGTCCACGTACACCACCGCATGGTCGTGCAACGCGGACGAAACCATTGCTTGTCCGGCAACTTCGCGCAAGTCCACCCGGTCGGCGATCGCGGGTCTCGCCGTAACAGCTTCCGCGTACTCTTTCAGCCGCTGCGTTAACTGCATCCCTTTCCGGGCGGCGAGTACCATGTTGTTCAGTAAGTCGGCACAGGATGGGGGACACACATTGCCCAATTCTTCGCGCAGGAGCGCCGCAAGCAAACCCACCTGCCGCATCGGTGAATTCAAATCATGGACCGCCGTGAACAGAAACTCTGAAACCGTATGCCGGAGCACCGACTCGCGGGCAGTTTCGTGATCGAAGAGGCTCTGAACGGGCAATCCCTTCAGGTCGCCCGGCAGTCCCCATGCCGCTTCTAACTCCACATCCGCCTGGACCACCAACCCCGTCGCCACGTCCGCCGCCAACAGAATTCGGCGCCTTCCGTCCTCCGAAGTCCTCCCAAACGGAGCAGGTCGCATCGCGTGTTGTGTCCTCCCCAAGCTTCTGCCGGCTCGACAGAACAGCCGGTTTGGCTTGTTATGTTGCAACCTTCGCACAACCTCATCAATCTAGTCAATTAGAGACCAGAATCCTTAACTCACTGGGAGGATGCGTTATGAAGAATGCGATCGTTTCCTTTGCGGTATTCGTGCTCATCGCCGCCACCCCGGCTCTGCCCCAAACTTCCGCGCGAGCCACCGAACGCCTGATCCGGGAAGTCCGCCACGAACTCGTGATGCTCCCCTACTACGGCGTTTTCGACAACCTCACCTACAAAGTGGAACCAAACGGCAGCGTCACGCTCATGGGACAAGTCACGCGCCCCACGCTGAAATCGGATGCGCAGAACGTCGTTAAGCAGATTGAAGGTGTCGAGAAGGTGGTGAACCAGATCGAAGTGCTTCCGGTTTCCCCGAACGACGACCGCCTCCGCGTCGCTTTGTATCGAACCATCTATGGGCATGTCGCCCTCAATCGTTATTCGCTCCAGGCCGTACCGCCCATCCACATCGTCGTCAAGAACGGCAACGTTACGCTCGAAGGCGTCGTAGCCAACGAGGGCGACCGGAACATCGCCAACATCCAGGCCAACTCCGTCCCTGGAGTCTTCGCGGTGACGAACAACCTCCGCGTCGACAAAGGCAAATAAAAATCGATTTGGCAGACAACCTGTATACAGGAGTCATGATAAACTCCTGATACACCATGTTGGGTTTGCGGCTCGTGCTCTATCTCGGTGCGGCGCTGGTTGTTCCGGCGTTCGCCGCCGCTCCTCCGCCTGAGCCCAAACTGCTTTCGATTCTTCCGTTTTGCGGCCAGCGCGGCGTCCCCTTCACGGCGACCGTGCGGGGCACCGGACTGGCGGCCGCGAGTGCTGTATATCTTCCGCCCGGTCCGTTGAAAGTTTCGATCGAAAACATTGACCGCGAACCCACCGCCGACGGCATGGGCCGCAACCGGGTCCAGGCCGATTTGGTCCGGATCCGCGTCGAATCGCCCGCCAATCTCGAACCTGGGCGGTACTCCATCCGGCTGGTCACTCCCGGCGGCGTCTCCAACGCGCTCCCGCTCGCCATCTCCGAAGAGCCCGTCTCCCACGAACCTGAGGGTAAACACGAAACGCCCGCTACGGCCACGCCAGTGCCCACTCTGCCCGCCGTGCTGGCCGGCCGTCTTTTCGAACGCGGCGAGTTCGATCTCTACGCCTTCGACGCCAAGGCCGGCGAAACCCTCTCGTTCACCGCGATGTCCGGCCTCCCCTCTATCGGCGCCCCCGGCGGCAATGCAAACGGCTTCGATCCTTCCTTGACCATCCTCGAACCCTCCGGCAGTTGGTTCGATCCGAGTCGCCTCAACCGCTTGGCGTTCAATGACGAGCCCCTCTGGGTGATCGGCAAAGGAACCGACGCACACCTCAGCTACAAGTTCTCTCGCACGGGCCGCTTCTTCCTTCGCATCGAGGCCTTCTCCGGGCAAGGTGGCCGCGACTACACCTATCAACTGATGTTCCGCCGCGGCGAACTGCCGCCTCCCTCCATCGGTCCCGCCTCGGATTGGGAAGAACGCACGTTCACGCGCCGCCTGTCCTCCAACCGCCTCAACGAACTCGCCGCCCGCGCCGCCAAGTCCTCCAACCAGCCCACCGCCGAAACCTACCGCGCCGCTCCGGAACCTGTGCCGGTCAAACTGCCGGCGACCGTGGAAGGAGCGTTGCCCGAACCCGGCACAGTCCATCGTGCCCGCTTCCGCGTCGAAAAGCCGCTCGACCTGGCCATCGAAGTCGAGACCCCCGCCGCCGGACCGCCCGTCTTTAATCCGATCGTCCGCTTGCTGGGCCCCTCCGGCGACGAAGTGGCCACCAACGTGATGGCCGGCCGCGGCGCTTGCACCGGAGCTCTCAACAAGGGGCTCCAGGCCAAAGCCGTCCTGCCTTTGCGCGATCTTGGCGAGTATACTGTTGAGATCCTCGACACCACTGCCGACCTCGGCCAGCCCGATTTCCAATACCGCGTTCAGCTTCGTCCGCAACTGCCGCATCTGGGCCAGATCAAGGTCGACGCCGATGCTCTCAACCTGCGTCCCGGCGCTGCCCGTACCGTCCGCGTCAACTTCGACCGCGAAGAGGACTACCGTGGCGCGCTGGCGATCTTCCCCGAACAGGTGCCGCCCGGCGTTTCCGTGGTCACCGGGGCCGACTTCGAACCCGATAAAGACCCGCCTATGCATCCGGGCAAGCGCGAACGCTATATTCCACGCTCGGAACGGTCAGTGCTCGTCTTCACGGCTGCCCCCGACGCTCCGGCGCTCTCCTATCCCCAAACCGTCCGCGTTTCCGTCCGTCCCGTCAGCGACGGGAAAGCCGGCGATGTCATCGCCTCGAAAGAAATTCTCGTAATGGTGCTAAACAAGCCGTGAGATCTACCGCCCTCCTCCTCCTGTTTTGTTGTGCCGCGCTCCACGCCGGCGCGGAAAAGGCCGTCCGGCTGGAAACGGTTCCGGCACGCGTGACGCTCCGCGGCGCGGGCGCCAGCCAGCAGTTCCTCGCTGTCGCGGTGTATCCCGGCGGCGTGACCCGCGACGTCACCACGCAGGTGACCTGGAAGTTGTCCGACCCCGCTCGCGCTTCGCTTTCGCCCGACGCCCGCCTCGCCTCGCTGACCGATGGTCCGGTCACGCTCACGGCCGAGTTCGAAGGGTTGCGCGCCAGATCCGAGGTCACCATCGCCGAAACGGCTGTGGCCCGCCCGTTCCGTTTCGCCCGCGACCTCGGTGGTATCTTCACCAAGCGTGGCTGTAACAGCGCCATGTGCCACGGCGGCGTCAAGGGACAAGGCGGGTTCAAGCTATCGGCGAGCACCCTCTATCCCAAGGACGATTACGACTGGATCGTGAAGGGCGGCAAGTA
>JAEUQD010000417.1 GCA_016789925.1 Bryobacterales bacterium
CGCCTGGCAGGGCGTGTCGCCGCACAAGGAGATTCTGTTCGCGGCGCGCCTGCCGCGCGTGCTGCTGGCGGCGATGGCGGGTGGCGCGCTGGCGCTCGCCGGGCTGCTGTTTCAGGCGCTGGTGCGCGATTCCCTCGCCGATCCCTACACGCTGGGCGTCTCGGCGGGCGCGTCGCTGGGCGCGGTGTTGGCCATCTGTCTGCGGCTGAATATGCTGGTGGGCATGCCGGCGGTGGGTGCGGCGGCGCTGGTGGGCGCATCGACGGTGCTGATGCTGGTGATGGGACTGGCCTCGCGCGGGCGTCGGATGTCGAGCTTCACGCTGCTGCTGGCCGGCGTCACGATGAACAGCCTCTCGATCGCGGTGATCCTGTTTCTCCACAACCTCGCGGACTTCGGACAGTCGTTCGCCATCGTGCGCTGGCTGATGGGCGGGATCGAGGCCGAGGAGTATTCGACGCTGGCGTTCCTGGCGGCGGTGATTCTCGCAACGGGAGCGTATGTGTTCCGGCAGGCGCGCATCTGGAATCTGCTGTCGGTGGGCGAGGAGTGGGCGGAAGCGCGCGGCGTAGCGGCCACTCGCTACCTGCGGCTGGGGTTTCTTGCAGGGTCGGTGCTCACCGCGCTGGTGACGGCCTTTACCGGACCCATCGGGTTTCTGGGCTGGATCGTGCCGCATGCGCTGCGGCTGCGCTACGGGGCGGACCATCGTTTGTTGGTGCCCTGCGCGTTTCTCTACGGGGCGGCGTTTCTCGCGGTGTGCGACACGGTGGCCCGGACCATCCTCGCGCCGACAGAGATCCCCGTCGGCGTGATTACGGCGATGGTGGGTGGTCCGTTCTTTCTGTGGCTGTTGGGCAGCCGCGGCCGGCGAGTGATTTAACCGAGCCGCGACTGCGAAGGAGGGGTCTTGGACTTTTTGACCTCGGCAAGAGACAAAACGACAGAAATCTCCTCCTTGTCCCCGGGCGGCAACCGGCGCATACTAGGGGAAGGTCAGGAGTGCCATGAGGACGTGGCTGGGCAGCAACGTTCCGGGCTCCCGGCGACCATCCGCAGCTCCCTGGCCTGGGAGTGTATCCGATGCGGGAGTTTCCCCTGGGACATCTTCTTCCCGAAGTTCTTGTCCCGAAATCGCCTCTGATTCCTGGGAACGTCAGAATTCGCAGTGCGCGGATGTGGGTTCGCCTCGCGGCGGCGGCATTCGCGGCCAGTGCGCTTCCCGCTTCCCTCTTTGCGGAGCCCGCCCCGGCGTTTGTTTGGGCGCTCTCCGATCAGCTCTACTACCCGAGTGGAATCGCCGCCGACGCTTCCGGCAACCTCTACGTGACGGACCGGGACAATCACCGCATTCAGAAATTCGACAGCAACGGCGTGCCGCTCCTCCAGTGGGGAATGTACGGTTCCGGTGACGGCCAGCTTCTCGGCGCTTACGGCATCACTGTCGACAGCGCCGGCGATGTCTACGTCGCCGAGTGGTTCAACCGCCGGATTCAGAAGTTCCATCCCGACGGCACGTTCGTCATGAAATTCGGATCCGCAGGCACCGGCCCGGGCCAGTTCGATTATCCCAGCGGCGTCGCCGTCGACCAGTCCGGCAATATCTACGTCGCCGATCGCAACAATCACCGCGTCCAGAAATTCGACAGCAACGGCGTGTACATCCGCCAGTGGGGATCCCACGGGGCTGCCGACGGGCAGTTCCGCTACACCTACGGCATCGCTGTTGACTCCATCGGAAATGTCTATGTGGCGGACTCCCAAAACAACCGTATTCAGAAGTTCGACAGCAACGGCGTTTTTCTGACGAAATGGGGCTCGCTGGGAACCGGAGACAACCAGTTCAATTACCTGCTTACCGTGGCGGTCGATTCCATGGGCAACGTCTATGCGGGCGATGTCTCCTACATCCGGAAGTTCGACAGCAACGGTGTCTTCCTTTCCCGGTGGGGGGGGCCGTGGTTCAAGGCAACGTACCCTGGAACGGGCGAAGGCCTGTTCTCCTGGCCCACCGGCATCGCTGTTCGCGCCGGCGCCGTCTATGTCACGGACATGTTCAACGACCGGATTGAGAAGTTCGTCTACACCACTACGCCCGACACCACTCCTCCGG
Source organism: Bryobacterales bacterium (assembly GCA_016789925.1). Taxonomy (GTDB): domain Bacteria; phylum Acidobacteriota; class Terriglobia; order Bryobacterales; family Bryobacteraceae; genus JADLDI01. The sequence continues at coordinate 2,114 of JAEUQD010000417.1, forward strand.
TCGTCGATGCGGCCATATCGCCGCCCCCAAATGCCGCCGGCTGGAATAGCACGGCCGTAACCGTCTCCTGGACCGTGGCCGATCCGGAATCTGGCATCGCTTCGACGTCCGGGTGCGACACCGTCGGCCTGACCGCAAACACGACCGGTACGTCGTTTTCCTGCACCGCCACCAACGGCGACGGGTTGACGACAATCGTGCCCGTGACGGTCAAGATTGATAAAGACCCGCCGTCGGTGACCCACACCGTGACCGGTACGCTCGCCCTGAATGGCTGGTACCTCACCGACGTGACTGTGTCGTGGTCGGTGAACGATCCCACTTCCGGTATTGCCGCCACCAGCGGTTGCAGCTCCACGACACTTACGGCCAACACTCCGGGCACGACCCTCACTTGCGTGGCTACTAACGGCGCCGGGCTTGCCGCCACGGCTTCGGTGGTGATCAAGATCGACAAGTCCGCGCCTGCGGTCATCGGTAACCTCGCCGCGGTGATTGCGGGATTGCCCAACGTCGAGGCCGGCCTCAAGAATGCGCTCACCGCAAAACTGCAAAGTGCCCTGGCGAGCCTGGCGCGCGGCAATGGTCAAGCCGCGAGAAACGAACTGAATGCGTTCATCAACCAGGTGGAAGCGCAGCGCGGGAAGAAATTGCCCCTGGCGGTCGCGGACCTTCTCATCCAACAGGCGAGGAATGCGCTGACGGCGATTTCATTGTGACAGCGGCGA
>JAEUQD010000422.1 GCA_016789925.1 Bryobacterales bacterium
AGCAGGCCGGGGAACTGGTTCCAATAGACGTGGTAGCCGACGCCGAAAATCCCAATGCGGGCAGTGCGGGGCTTCCTGCGGGGTACGTTCATGGTTATCCTTTCGCGCTGACACCAGCGGGATCACGGCGGCCCAGCGCGAGAATGATCCAAGCGGTGGGATAAAGAAGGGCAGTCACAACAAACATGGGCGCGAAGCCGGTGGAGTCGACCACCGGCCCGACAATCAGATTCGAGAGCATGCCAGCGATCCCTCCGCAAGTGCCGGTCAAGCCCACGGCAGTGCCCACTTCGGCGGGCGATACGGTGTCGCCGATGAGCGTGATGTAGTTGGCGATCCAGATGCCGTGGGCGAACATCAGGACGGACATGAGGGCGATGGCCGCGCCCGCGGTCCCGGCGGTGGAGGCGAGCCAGGAGGCGGGCGTGAGCAGTGCGGCAACGAGCATCAACGTCATGCGTGCGCGGCGGGGCTGCCAGCCGCGCTTGACGAGCATGTCGGACACCCGGCCGGCGGCGATGTTGGTGACGCCGAGGGCGAAGAAGGGAATCCAGATGAGGTTGCCGATGTCCACCAGAGCCATGCCGCGCTCCCGCGAGAGATACTGCGGGATCCAGAACATGTAGAAGTAGAACACCGGGTCGAAACAAAAGCGGGCGATCATGAAGCGGCGCACCTCGGGCCGCACGAGCAAGGAGCGGAAGCCGACACGTTGGGTGCCGGCGGCCGTGACGGTGGCGGGCAATCCGCGGAAGGCGAGCAGCCAGAGGATGAGCCAGATTGTTCCCAATACGGCTGTCGCGATGAAGGCTCCGCGCCATCCAAAGAGTCCGGTCCACCAGACGGTGAGCGGCGGAGCGAGGACCGCCCCAAATGCGGAGCCGCCATTGGCGAGCCCCACCGCCATGGCGCGCTGGTGCGGGGGCATCCACTCGACCGCGCCCTTGGTGGCGCCGGGGAAGCAGGCGCCTTCGCCGACACCCAGGAAGAAGCGGGAGAAGCCGAGGACCCAGGGTCCATTGGCGAGCGCATGGGCCGCGCTCGCGAGTGACCAGATGCCCACCGAGAGCGCGAGGCCGAGGCGGGTGCCGAGAGCATCCATCAACCGTCCGCCCAAGGCGAACATGACGGTGTAGCTGAGGACAAAGGCGAAGACGACACGCGAGTAGACGGCGTTAGACATGCCGAACTCGGCGGTGAGTTGCGGCGCCAGGACGCTGAGCACCTGGCGGTCGAGGAAGCTCAGCGCCGTGGCGAAGAACAGCAGCCCGCACAGGATCCAGGCGCGATGCAAAGGCATCGGCTTAGAAGTAGAGCCGCAGGGCGAGTTGCATGATGCGCGGCGCACGGGACGAGAGGAATTCGCCCAGGCGCGTGTTCACCTGGGCTCCCTGCGCGTCGAAGCGGGCGGTGGTGTCGAGCGTGGCAAATTGCGTGTGGTTAAACGCGTTGTAGGCTTCGGCACGGAACTGAGCCCGGATTTTTTCGGTGATGGGCAGGTTCTTGATGAGCGAGATATCCCAGTTGTTGATGCCGGGTCCGCGGACCTGCGTGGGGGCGGAGTTTCCGAAGGTGCCGCGGGCGGGCAGCTTGAAAACGTCGGGATTGAAGTTGCGGCTGAAGGTGCGCTGGCTCTTGGGGAGAACGGCGTTTCCGGTGACATCGACGCGTGCACCCTGGCTGGCGGTGCCGGTGATGTCGATGGGGGTGACGGTGGTGAAGCCGATGCCCAGGGGCGAACCGCTCACGAAACTGGTAATGCCGGAAAGCTGCCAGTCTTTCACAATGTAACCGGCGACGCGATTGTTGAGTGTGGGCTTGGGAATGTCCCAGGTCCAATCGATGCGCACGTTGTGGGTGCGGTCGGAGGTGGACAGGCCGTAGTTCCAGACGCGGACCGGCAGCAGGACGCTGACCGTATTCGTATCGAAATTGTTGTAGTTGAGCGCCTTCGACCACGTCCAGGCCAGACCGAACTGGACACTCTGGGCAAAGCGGCGGCGCGCGGTGACCTGCATCGAGTGGTAATTCGAGGAGGCAGCCGGTTCGGAAACCAGGATTTCGTTGTAGCCGACGATGGGCCGGAGGAACGACGAGGTGAGCGGCGTGGAGGGGTTCGAGGGGTCGGCATTGCGCGGGTCGAAGTTCGCTCCGAGGGGAATCGGATTGATGTCGCGCACCCAGAACTGGTTACGGCCGAGCGAGCCGACGTAGCCGACGTCCACCACGGTGTTCCAACCGATGTTTTGTTGGAGGGAGAAGCTGAAGTTCATGATGCGCGGCACACGGTCGCTACGGTCGAAGCTGTTCACGCTCTGTGGGAAGACCGAACCCGCCGATGACGTGAGCCCGGCGAGCGTGCCATAGTAGACGGTCGGCGTTGTGATCAACGGCGGTTGCGACGCGAAGCGGAGCAGGTTCTCCGACATGTTGGGGCGGCCGAAGAACTGGCCAAAGCCGCCGCGGATGGCGGTTTTGCCGTTGCCGAAGACGTCGAGAGCGAAGCCGATGCGAGGCCCGAATTGCGGACCGTAGCCGGAGATCAAACCGCGCGGGAAGCCGTTCTGCCCGGCGACGGCCATCCCGTTGGTCGGGTTACCGACTCCGGAGGCGATCGCGCCGATCAGCGTCACCGGAAGCACTTGGCCTGTCACCGGATGCACGCCGACGCGAGCGTTGTTCACCCGTGCCGGCCGCACCAACTGCACGGCCTGGCCCGCGTTGTACAACTCCGGTGCGAAGGTTGTCAGCCGGTCAGACCGCATGAAGATGGGCGTGAGGTGGTGGATGCGCATGCCGAATTCGAGGGTCAGGCGGCGGGTGGCGCGCCAGGTGTCCTGCGCGAACCATTCGACGGCATGTTGGCGGAAACTGAGAATCACGCGGTTTGAAGCTTCCGAGTAAGTCTGGAAGACGCCGAGCGCGGAGTTCGAATAAGCATAGCCGGTGTCGAGCGGGTTATTCACATTCGGCTGAAAGTTGAGTGTGCCGGTGTAGGCGCCGTCGTTGAGCGAACCCTGGTAGTTACGCTCGACCATGATCCCTGCCTTCAGAGTGTGCGTCCCGGCTATCTTAGTGAGATTGTTGGTCAGGTTGAAAGCGTGCAACTTCTGGTAGAAGGGGAACCGCCCTTCCATGAAGAGATTGGCTGCGTTGGTGACGCCGCCAAAGGTGGCGTTGGGGATCAGACCCAGCGGGTTGCTGGCGGGGTTGAACTGGCCGGCGACGAAGCCGACGGTGGAGCGCTGGTTGCGGCGGATCTCTTCTTCCTCGGCGCTGTTGCCCTCGGGACGGCGCGTCCAGCCCAGGCTGGTCTCGTTGATGAGCGAAGGGGACAGCACGCCGGTGTAACGGAGGATGTAGCCCTGGCCATGCAGCCGGTAGGTCTTTTTCATCTGAGGCCAGTTGGTGGAGCCGGCGGTGAGAATGCCCACTGCGCCGGATTGCTGGTCGACGAAGGAGGCGATGGTCAAGGCGAGGGAGTGATTCTGCCTGATGTTGTAGTCGACGCGCGCGTTCTCCATGCGGATGGGCGTTTCGTTTTCATCCTGGAAGACGTAGTTGTAGCGTCCGCCGGAAACGTTGCGGTCGTTGAAGTTGGGGTCGGGAAACACCTTGAGGAGCGACAGGCCGCTGGGGTCGAGGCGGCTGGCCGGCACGACGTTGCCGGGGAAGGGCTGGCGGCTGATGGGGTCGATCACCGGGATCAGGCGGTTATTGAGGTCGATCGACTGGGTGAAGTCGCCGCGGCGTTCGAGCAAGGTGGGCACGGTTAACTGCGCAATCGCGGTCGGAACCTTGAGCGGCCAGAACTCCTGCGACCAGAAGAAGAACAGCTTGTCGCGGTTGCGGTTGATCTTGGGAATCGCGATGGGGCCGCCGATATTGTAGTTCCACGTGTTGTAGCGGTAGCGCGGCTTGGCGCGCGACAGGCGGTTATTGAAGAAGTCGTTGGCGTTGAACTGCTCGTGCCGCTTGAAGTAAGAGACAAGGCCGTGGAAGTCCTTCGTGCCGGACTTGGTGACGAAGTTCACGGTCGCGCCCGCCGACCGGCCGTATTCGGCGGGATAGTTGCTCATGAGCACTTTCACTTCGGCGATGGCGTCCTGGCTGAGCATCACGACGCCGTTGAAGTTGTTGCCCATCGGGTTGACGGGCATGCCGTCGACGGTGACGGTGTTGGCGTTGCGGCGGTTGCCCTGGACGCTGAGGTCGAAGTTGCGGTCGATGCGCTCCTGGCTGCCGACGCCCTGGCCGTCGACAATGCCGGGGAGCAGCGCGAGCAGGGTCATCGCGTTACGGCCCTTGGTCATGAGGTTTTCCAGTTGTCCGGTGGCGATGACGCCGGCGCGTTCGGAACTGGCCACCTGCACGGCCACGCCCTCGGCGACTACCGACACCTGGTCGGACACCGCGCCGATCTCCATCGTCAGCTTGCCCACCGGCAGGGTTTCGGCCGAT
>JAEUQD010000482.1 GCA_016789925.1 Bryobacterales bacterium
GCGGCGGAGCGGATGCGGAGGAGATCGGCGGGGTCCCAGGGGGCAGGCTTGGTCTGGAGGAACTGGAATTCCCAGGGTAGTTTCGCAGGGTCCTGTGCGGTGAGTTGGATAAACGCGTTGACGCCTCGGGTGAAGGCTTCGAGGACCTGGCGCATGCCCGGGGTGTAGCGGTTCCACTCGGCGTCGAGATTGCCGCGGTAGAGGAAGAGGCGGGCGGCGCGGTCCTGATCGAGGTAGCTGGGTCCGAGGTCGTGGCTGAGGAGACCGAGGCTACGCTTGCGCCAGAGGTCCATTTGCCAGAGACGCTGACTGGCAGCCTGGAAGCCCTGGGCGAAGTACATATCGTGCTCGTTGCGGGCGTAGATGTGGGGGATGCCCCAGCGGTCGATCAGGATCTCAACCGGGGCCTGGAGTCCGGCGACGCGGAGGTCCTGCGCGGGTGCGCTCCAGAGCGGCAAGGCGAGCGCGAAGGCCCAGGCCAGTCGATTCAGCATTGGTTGATTATATGCATTCAACGCATAGTACAATCGACGGTCGTGATGATGACCCGCAGGAGCCTGTTGGCGATGCCGGTGGCGGCGGCCGCGCCGGTCACGTTTACCGTGAAGCGCGAGATCCCGCTGCAAGAGGCGAATGGGAAGTTCTGCTGGTTCCACCCGCGGGCGGCGGCGATACCGGGACGTGGGAAGAACGGGATGCCGCGCGTCGTGATGACGTTGAGCCAGCACCTGGACGAGGACGATCACTATTCGGGTCTCTGGTACATGTACACGGACGACTTGGGCGAGCACTGGACGAAGCCGAAGGATCCCCCGCAGTTGGCCGCGCAGAAGGAGGCGGAGGGGCTGCACTCGTCCGTACATGATGTGACGCCGGGGTGGCACGCGCCTACGGGGAAGTTACTGGCGATCGGGGCGCGGACTTACTACGCGCCGAGTGGGAAGCACATCAGCGATCAGATCAATAAGGGCGGGACAGCATACGCGGCGTATGATCCGCGGCGGGAGGATTGGATGGGGTTCCAGGCGCTGGAGCTGCCCTCGGATCCGATCTTCACGAATTGCCGCTGCGCCTGTTCGCAATGGGTGGTGCGGCCCGACGGGCGACTGCTGCTGCCGATGTATTTTCAGAAAGTCGGTACGCCGTTCTATGGAGTGATGGTAGTCGAGTGCTCGTTTGATGGAACGGTGCTGCGGTACCGGCGGCATGGGAATGTGCTCTCGGAGGATACGAAGCGCGGTCTGGCCGAGCCGTCGCTGGTGCGGCAGAGCGGGCGCTACTTTCTCACCATCCGGCACGACGATTGCGGGTACGTGACGGTGAGCGACGACGGATTGACCTATAGTCCGAAGAAGCGCTGGACGTTCGACGATGGGGCTGATCTGGGGAGCGTCAATACGCAGCAGCACTGGCTGGGGCACTCGGGAGGACTGTTTCTGTGCTACACGTCGCGGCGAGAAAGCAATAAGCACATTGCGCGAGCGCGAGCGCCGATCTTCATGGCGCGGGTGGATCCGGTGAAGTTACACGTGATCCGGGCCACCGAGCAGGTGTTGATCCCGGAGCGGGGCCTGATGTTGGGAAACTTCGGCGCCGATGCGATTACGGCAGAGGAGTCGTGGGTGACCGACGCCGAGTTTCTCTGGTACAAGGCGGGCTTGAAGCCGACGCCGCAGGGCGGCAATGGGAGCGTGTGGGTGGCGCGCGTGCGGTGGAGCCTCCCGAACGCGGACGCGGTCACTTCTTCCAGCCCCCGGCGCTGAGTTCTTCGTTTCCTCCCCAAATCACAGAGCTGATGTCATGGCGGTGGCGCTATACCGCTCCGCTGGCCTATACTGGTGGGATGTCCGCCCCTGAAGCGGACGTGTGTCACCACACACCGTAGCAGGTTCCTCTACATGTTCGATACTCTCTCCGAAAAGCTGCAGCGGGTTTTCAAGAACCTGCGCGGCGAAGGAAAGCTCACGGCCGAAAACATGGAGTCGGCGCTCCGCGAAATTCGCGTAGCCCTGCTCGAGGCCGACGTGCATTTCCGCGTCGTCAAGCAGTTGATGGAAGCCATCAAGGAGAAAGCCCTGGGGCAGGAGGTGCTGACCTCCCTCTCCCCAACTCAGCAGGTGGTCGGCATCGTCCACGATGAGATGGTTAAAATCCTGGGCAGCCACCAGTCGCGCCTTCGCACGGCTAACGAGGCGCCTACGGTCATCTTCATGGTCGGACTCCAAGGTTCCGGCAAGACGACAAGTACCGGAAAACTTGCCCGGTATCTGAGCAAGAACAGCCACTCCCCGCTGGTGGTCTCCGTGGACGTTTACCGCCCCGCCGCCCGCCACCAATTGACGGTCCTGGCGCGGGACCTGAAGATTCCCATCTACCAGGGGCCCGAGGGTGAAAACAGGCCGCTGGAACTGGCCCGAGGCGCTCGGCGCGAAGCGATGCAACTGGGTAAGGATACCCTGCTGGTCGACACGGCCGGCCGTTTGCACATCGACGACGATCTGATGACGGAATTGCAGCAACTGAAGGAATTGCTGAACCCCGCCGAGATCCTCTTTGTCGCCGATGCGATGACGGGACAGGATGCGGTTCGCAGTGCCGAAGAGTTCCATAAGCGGTTGGGCGTGACTGGGTTTGTCCTGACCAAAATGGACGGTGACGCCCGTGGCGGCGCAGCCCTCTCCATCCGTCAGGTGACGGGGCAGCCGCTGAAGTTCGTTGGTACCGGTGAGAAGCCCGACGCGTTCGAACCCTTCCACCCGGACCGGGTCGCCAAGCGAATCCTCGGCATGGGCGACGTCGTGTCGCTGGTGGAGAAGGTCAGCCAGGAAATCGATCAGAAGAAAACGGAGGAGATGCAGCGCAAGCTGCTCGAAGACGATTTCACGCTGGACGATTTCCGCGATCAGTTGAAGCAGTTGTCTAAGTTAGGTTCCCTGGAGTCGCTGCTGGGTATGATGCCCAAGGTCGGTCCCTTTAAGGAACTGCAAAACGCCAAGGTGGACGAGAAGGAAATGACCCGTGTGGTTGCGATCATCGATTCGATGACACCGCACGAGCGCCGCAACCATATGCTGATCAATGGGAGCCGGCGGCGGCGGATTGCCAAAGGGAGTGGGACCACCGTTCAGGACGTCAACAACTTATTGAAGCAATACGCCCAGGCGCGGAAGATGATGAAAAGTCTGTCCGGCAACCTGATGGGCGGCAAGATGGGAACGATGCTCGGCAAGCGCCTGAGCAAGATGAAGTTACCGTTCCCGGGGTCACCCTGGAACTGAAAAAAATCACGCGAGCTTAAGAAGGAGCATATCGATCGATGTTGAAGATTCGCCTGGCCCGATTCGGCGCAAAGAAGAAGCCGACCTATCGGGTCGTTGTGATTGAGGATTGGCGGTCGCGCGACAGCCGGGTTGTCGAAGTGGTTGGCCACTACAATCCGGTTGCGGATCCGGCCGTGGTGAAGCTGGACCATACGCGGATCGAGCATTGGGTGAAAAACGGTGCGCAACCATCCGACACGGTCCAGCGCCTGCTGAAGAGTAACCCCGCCGCGCCGGTCGAGCAGCCCGCCGCCTAGTCAGGCAGTGCCGCGCCAGGCGCAGTGCGTGCGTCACCCGGTGTTATAGTTGATGCAGATAGGAGTATCGCCACCATGGCTGGGATGGGCGTGAGAGATCTAGTTCAAGAAATTGCGAAGGCTCTGGTAGACATTCCCGATCAGGTGACTGTGAACGAAGTGCAGGGCGAGCAGGCCACGATCCTCGAATTGCGGGTTGCCCCAAGCGATCTTGGCAAGGTGATCGGGAAACAGGGCCGGACTGCGCGGTCGATTCGGACGCTGCTGGGTGCGGTCGGAATGAAACTTAACCGCCGATTTTCACTGGAGATTCTCGAATAGCCGCAGAGCGTGACAATTTGATCACGCTGGCGAAAATAGCTCGCTCGCGCGGCCGCCGAGGTGAGTTATTGGGTGACCTGCTTGGTTCTACCAGCGTTGAGAATCTCCCAGGCCGGACTGTCTTCCTTCGCCGGAACCGGGAGGCGACGCCATTTCTGGTGCAAGAGGCCTGGTTGCACAATGGCCGGGCCGTTTTGAAGTTGGCTGGGATCGATTCCATCGAGGCGGCCGAGCTATGGCGCGGTGCCGATCTGTGCATCCCCGCCTTGGAGAGGCAGCCGCTGGCGCCCGGCGAGATTTACTTCGACGATTTGATCGGGTGTGCCGCCATGGACCTGGATTCGGGCGAGCAGTTGGGCACCGTGCGTGGCTGGTATGAAACCGGAGCCGTTCCACTCATCGCGGTCGAGCGCCCGGACTCGAGTGAACTGCTGGTTCCGTTTGCACGGACGATCTTTGAAGATGTGGATATTTCGAACCGGCGTTTAGGTGTGCGTTTACCAGACGGATTGAAGGATCTGAATCGGGAATGACATTCCATGTCCTGACCATCTTTCCGGCGTTTTTCAGCGGCATGCTCGACCATGGCGTTTTGGGACGGGGCATCCGTACCGGTAGGGTGACGGTCAAGATACACGACCTGCGCGATTGGACTTCTGATCGCCATAAGACCGTGGATGATCGTGTCTTTGGCGGAGGCGAGGGCATGTTGCTCAAGCCCGAGCCGGTGTTCGCGGCCGTGGAATCGATCTTCCCGGCACGCGACGAGACGAAAAAGGTTGTTCTCATGTCGGCGCAGGGGCGCTTATTCACTCAGCGCGATGCGCGGAGGCTGGTACAATCAAAGGAGATCCTTCTGATCTGCGGCCGTTATGAAGGTGTTGACGAGCGTGTGGCCGAACACCTGATTGACGAAGAGTTGTCGGTCGGAGACGTGGTACTGAGCGGCGGAGAGTTGCCCGCGGCGCTCATGATGGATGCGGTCGGCCGTCTGGTGCCGGGTGTGCTCGGCAACGAGGCGTCAACCGTTCAGGAATCGTTCGCGGAAACTGTGGAGGGCGTGACGCTGCTGGATTGTCCGCAGTACACACGTCCGGCTGTATTTCGCGGATGGGCCGTACCGGATGTTTTGTTGGGCGGCAACCACGCCGAGATCCGCCAATGGCGGCATCGCGCGGCACGGGAGAAAACGGCTCGCAACCGGCCGGATTTGTTAAGGCCGGACAGGAACAAAGAGGAAGTAAGAACATGACAAACCGATTGCTGGCGAAAATCGCCGATCAACACAAAAAGCCGGAAATCCCGGCCATTCAACCAGGCGATACCATTCGCGTCCAGGTCCGGATCCGCGAAGGCGATAAAGAGCGCTTGCAGGCTTTTGAAGGGACGGTCATCGCTCGCCACAATTCGGGAATCGGCGAGACGATTACGGTGCGCAAGATCAGTTTCGGTCACGGCGTCGAGCGTATCTTCCCGTTGCACGCCCCGGTGGTCGACAGGATCGAGTTGGTCCGCACGGGCAAGGTTCGCCGGGCTAAGTTGTATTACCTTCGCGGCTTGCGTGGCAAGGCTGCCCGCCTCAAGGAGCGCGACTCCGCTCGTCCGCAGCCAGGCGCCAAGGCCTGAGCGCGTACTCTCGTGGCGTGTACCAGCCGTTTCGAACGCAAGGCCTTCCAGCAGGGCTTTCGGCTGGTCGCCGGGCTCGACGAGGCTGGCCGGGGTTGTCTGTTTGGCCCGGTCTATGCGGCTGCGGTCATCCTCGATCCGGCTCGTCCGATCCGCGGCCTGAACGACAGTAAGCAGCTTACTCCCACGCAACGCGAAACTCTTGCGCCTGTTATCCGGGCGAGCTGCATCGCATGCAGCGTGGCATCGGTGGATGCCGCGATCATCGACCGGATCAACATCTATCAGGCTTCGCGTCTGGCAATGCGATTGGCGTTAGAGAAACTCCAGCCTCAGCCCGACTATCTCCTGGTGGACGCGCTGAAAGTCGAGACACCGATTTCCCAGCAAGCGTTGATCCACGGCGATGCCCGCTGCCGTTCCATTGCGGCTGCGTCTGTCCTGGCGAAAGTGGAGCGCGACGCCAGCATGGAGGAATGGGATCGGATCTACCCTCACTTCGGGTTTCGTCAGCACAAAGGTTACTCTACTCCGCAGCATTTGGAAGCGCTCGCCCAGCACGGCCCGACACCGCACCACCGGTTTTCTTATGAGCCGGTTCGATCTGCCGGCGACGCCGGCGCGCAGCTCACTCTCTTCGCAGAGGCGTAACCATGGCAGATTCACCGGTTCCGGCGCGCTGGTATGAGAAGCTGACCGCGGTACTCTTTTCTATCTTTTGCTTCGAAATGGGCCTCTTCCTGCTGCTGTTTCCATGGTTTGGGCACTGGGAGGTGAACTACTTCGCCTGGATCGCCCCGCAATCCGCCGATGCCCTGGAATTCGCACAACGCTGGCGGAGCATTTGGTTGAGCCCTTACTTTCGTGGTGCGGTAAGCGGCCTCGGCCTGGTGAATATTATCATCGCGCTTGGCGAGGTCTTCCGCTTGCGCCGTTTTTCCCCCACCGAAGTCACCGGCGGGGACGATCCAGCCATGGACGACAATCAAGTTTCGATAAAATAGAGGCACACATGGACAATCCGACCAGTACGGCTGCTCCGATGGACGCCGCCCTTTCCCAGAAATTGCCGCCACAGCGCGGCACCATCGCCGAGTGGACCGTTACGATTCTGTTGCTGCTGTTCGGCACCACGACCCTCGTACAGGCGTTTGTCATTCCTACCGGTTCAATGGAGGATACGCTACTGATCGGCGATCATCTGCTGGTCGACAAACTGGCCTACGCTCCGCCGGGACCGGTCAGCAAGTACCTCCTCCCCTATAGCGACGTCAAGCGTGGCGACATCATCGTCTTCCGCTATCCCATGGATATCCGCCAAACGTTCGTCAAGCGGGTCGTCGGCGTGCCTGGTGACCGCCTCAAGATCGTCCGCAAGCAGGTCTTCCTGA
>JAEUQD010000528.1 GCA_016789925.1 Bryobacterales bacterium
TCGGCGGACATGGGGAAGACGGGCTCGCCGTGGCCGCCGAGCAGGCCGAGGTGACCGAGGAGGTGCTGGCGATTCTCGGTGCCGAGGGCGACGAGGGTTTCGCGGTCGTGGGAGAGGAGATGGCCGTGGGGCAGGTCGCCGACGTTGGTGAACAGGTCGCCCCACTGGGCCGCGAGCAGGTTGACGAGGTTGATGCCTTCGGCCTGGGCTTCGAGTAGGGCGGTGGAGGGAGAGAGAAAGTGGACGTGGGTATCGGCGGTGACCCAGCCGTTGCGGCGCCAGTCGGTGACGCGCTTGAGGCGGACTTCGAGTTCGCGCTGCTGGGGCGCGATGGTCACGCGCTGGCGGGCGGCTTCGTACTCGAAGCCCTTGCTGACTTCGAGGTAGATATCGCCGACGGGGAGTTCCACCTGGAAGTTGCCGTCGATGTAGGCGAAGGAGGCGCTGCCGATGCGGGCGTCGGCGCCGTAGTCCTGAAACCAGCCCTGGTTGACGTCGAGGCGGTGACCGTAGGGCGGGATGTAGCGGCCGTCGCGGGAACGCATGGCGAGGCGCACGGGGACGGGCTTTCCGGTAGCGTCGTCGACGACACGGCCGCGGACCCAGGTTTTGTGGGGCTCGACGATTTCGATGCGAGAGGGTCCGGTGCGGGCGGTGGCGGCGGCGCCTTCCTTGAGACCGGCGAGGTCGAATTCGTAGGTGACGTTCTTGCGGGTATCGCGCAGGAGGAGGGTGGCCTCGGAACTGGAGGTGATTTCGGTGTAGAGGTAGCGGGCGTCGGGAGCGGGGCGGGAACGTTCGCCGAGTCCGGCGGTTCCGGCGTTGATCCAGGCGTCGCCGTCGAAAGGCGGATTTGTGAAGGTGCGGCAAACGACGCCGAGGTCGGTGTCGACGGTCCAGCGGTCCTTGTCGGTGGCGGCGGGTTCGGGGAGGGTGATGCGGTAGAGGCGCCGGCGTTCGAGGCGGAGCGGATTCTCCTTGCCGTGGTAAAGCGTGAGGCCGCAGACGGCGAGCAGGGTGCGGGACCGGGCTTCGAGGCGGAGCGTCTTGACGGGCGCGGCGGGGAGCGGGTTCTCGATGGCCCAGAGCCAGAGCGCGGTGCGGCTGAGCGACTGGTAGCGCACGCTCATCTGCTGGAGTCCCCAATCGGTGCCGCGCGGAAGCGGATCGTTCAATTCGACCGGCCGCCAGGAGTTGCTCTGCATGGCGTTCATGCACTCGCGGCCCCAGGCGGCGTGCGGCGGATTCACCTCGAAGCGGCGGCGGATGGGGAAGGCGCGCGTCGTGCCGTCGTCGTAAATAAGGATGGCTTCGGCGAGAGTCGCGCCGATGCTTTCGAGGTCGTCGACGTCAGTGGGCTCGAACTCGGCTTTCTCCCAGTCGCAGAATTGGGCGAGACAGAGGAAGGGCGCCGTGCGGCCGATCGGGATGTCGATGGTCCTGGCGGCGAAGGGGTGTTGCTCCTGGCTGAGGACGATCCAGGATTTGCGGGTGACATTGGCGGGTCCGAGGGTGAAGGGCATCCCGCGCATCTGCTGGGTACCGCCGAGGGTGTGGATGAGATCGTCTTTGACTTCGGGCGGATTGATGTTGCGGGCCCAGGGGCGGGGACCGAAGTCGCGGGCGGAGGCGTTGTAATGGCGGGCGAGGGGGACGGGGGTGAATTTCTCTTTGGACGGCGCACCTTGGGTTTTGACTAACTGTACGGCGGGTGCGCCAGCGCCAGCTTGTAGGAACGACCGTCGCTTCATGAGACCTCCAGAATCCAGAGTACACGCCGTTGTCCTTTGAAGCGCGTGGCCCACTGAAGGGATCCCGGCCAGGCCCTGCCGAGCGAGCAGGCATCACCGTTACGCAGAAACTAACGCAGCGCAACGTTCAAGGTATAGGCCCTGACTATGCGACCTTGTTCGGACAACTCGCGCGCTTGTGCTTCCATCTGCTGGCGGAACTCCGCTAACGTCATGTTCGGCGTCCGCCTTCGGCGCTGGTCCTCACTATCCCACTGGTTGCAGACGTACCAGCCAACGACGTATAGTCCGAAAGGGCTCTTGTTGTCAGCCAGGTAACGGTCAACCAACTGGTGTTTCATAGCATTCCGGACTTCGTCGTTCCAGCAACCCTTAACCTCGATGATCACGCTGAGGCGCTCCGGAAATTCGCCATGTCGGTTTACCGCATCCACGTGTATGTCTGTGCGTTCGCCTGGGGCGCCACCTGTACTTCGCCGGATCTCGACTTCTCGATTCACAACAAGTCCCAACTGCGCAACATCACGCTCCAAGTGCCGTTTGATATAGTCGGACAATCGCTGCTCATCCTTCGGCCTTTTCTTCCCGATCTCATCCCAAAGATCGATCGCAGCGGGTGTAACGCCCTGAAGGTCCGCGTCCAGCCTTTCCAGCGATTCGATGAGGGCCTCCAACAACTGCTCTCCGTTCTTCACGAATCTCAGATTCTTATCCCTTGTAAGCTTCAACAATTCGCTCGGATGCAAGGGATTCCATGAATTCTGCCGCGCAGACTCCTCAGCACCGGCGAGATAGTAGCTCAGCCAGCTTAACATGGGGAAGCGCTTAATCAGGTCGCGGATTGCTTGGCACGCTTCAAACGTACCCCTCCGGCGCAGTTCCTCTAGCAAATGGCTTCTCCACAAGTCAAGTTCAAACCAACGGTTGACCTTGGACCCACTAGCAGCGTCCATGCTCCGATAGGGTACCCGCTCCGCTAGCCAGCCGTACAAGTCACCGATCTGGGCTTCATTGAGGCGACTGGCCAAGGACTTGGCGTGCGCCTGACTGCCATGAACGTAGTGGAAGAGTATCTCAAGCCCGAAATCTTGTTCCGCCTTAAGGATGGGCCACACAACGTCCCAGCCTGCGTTATCAGCCTCTTGCATCAGGGTTACGGCCGCGTCTCTCCCCCGCGCTCGACCGGATTCATCGCCTTCCGGACTGCACGTCAAGGCTTCGACCGCAGTTTCGTATGCCCCCGGAACGTGATGGCGGAAGAGTGACGCCAGCACTGCCTTGAAAGGTCCAACTGCAAGGCCCGGGTCCCTTGCCCTATGCAGCAGTTTGCTGGCCAGTCGTTGATCCCAGATTGATTCAAGCCGCCTGACAATTGAGTTCACACGGCTCTCGCCCTCGGCTTTACTGATCACAGTGTCGATCGCGTCCAGTATGACGTCGGGAGCCCTATGGTAGGCAGCTCGAACTACGCCAACACTGGGATCGATCGAATAGCGACCTCCGTCAGGCGGATACGTGACAGAAACAGCTGCCCAGGTTGTCCATACTGGTTGGGGCAATTCAGAAAAGGTCCCGGACGACTCCAGGCTGAGCAGCACCAAGGCTTGATAGCCTGCGAGTTCCAGATACGTAAACTGGTCCTTGGCGAGCCACCTGTTGATTTCCGGCTTCGCCAAGTCCAGGTATCGCCTTGCGGCCTTGACGACACGGCCTCGCCTGATGTCGTCGCCTAACCGCCATCCAGGAAGCTGAGTCAGATCGGGATTGAACCTGTCACCGTTGTCCTCTCCCGTTGGATCAAGAGTCATGTCACACACGAGTTGGATAAATGCGCAAGTATCCCCGGCTTCAAATCGGTCAAGTGACCTTGCGATCCGCTCTTCTGGAGGAGGAACAGGCAGCCGACGCCCCACACTTGTGCGAGCCCTCGCGGCACTGTGAGCGCTCCTGTAACTCGCAGCCTCCGTAGAGTTCAACATTGTCGGCTCAATCCAAGGCAACTCAGTTCGAAGGACATCATTTATTCTCGCTTCGCGCAAAACCGCGTCCATCTGCTCAACGTTTTGCGGATCGATCAGGTGCGATATGAGTGAAGCGATTATTTGCCGCATTGTTTTGGTGCTCGCATCTCTCAAGCGGTCAAGCAGCCACTCTGTGTCATCGCTGCCTAGCAGGCTCGGGTCACGCGTCAGGATCCATGCGCCGAAACGATCCAGAAAGGGGAGCATCGATTGGATCAGTCGGAGCCGAACCGCACGCTCTGCTGTCATTAGTGCCTTTGCAAAAGTCCCGTCGGCTATGCGAGGCACTGCATTCTCCGAACGCAACATTGCGGCCGTAACAGCAGCAAGATTAGATAGAACGGCTGGAATGTGAAGATAGTTCAGTGCTTGCGCCACGATGGAGTCGGCTAATTCCGTCAACGGTGACTTGTCTGTTTCTCCAACCACCTCGTCCAGAATCCATTGGAGAGCGATTGGCAGGTCAACCGGGTCGATGGGATTTTCCTCGACTCCGATCTGCAGGAATCGGTGATACATTCCGATTAGGTTGGGGCGCTTCGGCGTCCTCAGAGCGCCAAACAATTCTGTCGCGGTCAGAGCCTCGGGCCACGCGCAGAATAGGCCTAGGCCTTTCAACTCGTCGTCCGGATCATCACCTGCCAATCCCAAGGCGAGTGGTCGTAACCTGCCCCTGGCTGCGACGTTCTTGAGCCGGCTAAGTGCGAACGCGGCGCGAACGCGAATGCCATGTTGCTCGGCGGAGTCCAGAGCTACGGAAGCGAGATCATCCCCCAAGGTTTCCGACTGAGTGCTGCGGGCCAAGTCCATTGCGAGGCGACGCGCAGTTGGGATCCGATCCGTGTTTTTGATGAAGGGTCGAAGCTGATCGGCAAGATTCGGGTGGTTCAGCTTGGTGCCAATTCTGTCAAGTTCACGCCCGAGGCTGTCAATATCCGCAATCTCACTTTCGGTAGTATCCAGAAGGCGCCCGATGAGCACCTCCCGGGCCCCTGCGGTGGCACCCTCAAGATCACTCAGCAGAAGCACCTTGTGGTCGGACTTCATCAGTTGTTGGAAGACTGGGGACGACATGCTCGCTAGCCACCCGGCGACCCCGCGCAACTGCGGAACCACTCCTCCGGTGGAATCCAGCAGCACGCCCAGCATCTGCTTTGGCGTTAGAAAACGATGCAGAAAGCGAGCACAAAGATACTCG
>JAEUQD010000531.1 GCA_016789925.1 Bryobacterales bacterium
AACGCCGCCATCGCATCGGGAATGCCAACAATGTCCGGGGAGAACGTGATCTGGCCGCGCGGGAGGTTGGATGCCTCGTTGATCACCGGACTGCTCCGCCACTGGCCGCCGAACTTGAAGTTATGCCGCCCGCGGTTGATCGACACAGAGTCGGCGATTTCCGCGGTCTGATTGACGTTGAAGGTCACGTTGCCGGAGCCCGTCCCGGAGAAATTCGTGATCGAGATATTGGGCAGGCCTTCCTCCTTCGGCGTGAGGGTGCGGTTGCCGTCGCCGGTTACGCGGAAGTCCATGCCCAGGTCCCGATGCGTGAAGTCGGTGTTTGTCTGGAGTCCAAGCTGATTCGCGCGAATCCGGTTGTAGCCCACGCGCAGGTCGTTCACCATCCGCGGCGACACCACCCACGAATAGCCCACCCCAAAGTTCTGCGCCCGGAACTTGGTTGTGAACTGTTGGGCCTTGTTCAACGGCGCATTCAGCCAGCTTGAAGGAACCATCACATAACGGCCGAAAATCCGGTGGTTGTCATTGAACCGGTGATCCACGCGGCCCAATACCTGGTCGGAATTCAGCACCTGGTCGTTAGTGCCTACCAGATTCTGAACGTTATTCGTTGCCCGCGCCTGCTCGTCAAAATTCGGCAGCGGAATAAAGCCACCCTCCGCGAATGGACTGCCCTTCTTGAACGTCAACACATTGAGCGAAACCGGATTCAGCAGATTCCGCGGGATCAGATTGCCGGGAAAGGGAACCGTATCGCCCGGCAACCGGATGGCTCGCGTCGCCGCGGGGTTGGCGTCGTTGCGGTACCACCGGTTGCCCGGTTGGATAATCTCGGAGAAATCGCCGTTGCGCATTGCCACTGTAGGCACGGCGGACCGCGAGGGCGTAGCCCGAACCTCGCGGCGCCCTTCATAGTTCACGAGGAAGAACGTCTTGTCGCGGCTGATGGGTCCGGAGAACACGCCGCCGAACTGGTTGCGGCGGAGTTTGTTCTTGTTCTGGCTGGGCGCCAGGAAAAAGCCGCGGGCATCCATCGCGTCGTTGCGCAGGAACTCGAAAGCGGTGCCGTGCCACTGGTTGGTGCCGCTCTTGATGGAGACGTTCGCCTGCGCGCCCGAGTTCATTCCGTACTCGGCGGAGTACACCGCGGATTGAATCTTGAATTCCTCGATCGCCTCCAGCGAAGGCACGAACAGCATCGCCGACTTGAAACCGTCGGTCGCGGAGACGCCGTCGAGCGTGATGTTCTGATTGGCGTCGCGCTGCCCGTTGGCGGAGATGCCGACAATCTGCCCGGGCATCGCGCGGGTGCCGATGGTCGACTGCCCGTCGATGCCCATCCTTGCCGAGCCATACACCACACCCGGCATCAATGTGGCGGCCTGCGCGAAGTTGCGCCCATTCAAAGGCAACTCCACAATCCGCTTGTGATCCACCACGGAGCCGAGCGTCGCGTCTTCCGTCTTCAGCAGCGGCAGCGACGACGATACTTCGACCGTTTCGGCCTGCGTGCCCACCTGCAGTTGAAAATCGATGCGCCCCTTCTGGTTCAATTCCAGCGGAACATTGCGCCGAATCTCGGTCTTGAACCCGGTGGCTGTCGCCGTCACTTCGTAGGTACCGGAATCCACCAGCGGGAAAATGTAGTTCCCGGTTTCGTTCGACGTCGTCGTGCGCACGTCGCCCGTCTCGATGCGTTTGGCTGTGATCGTGGCCCCCGGCACAACAGCGCCGGAAGCATCCGTGACCAGGCCCAAAATCTGAGTCGAAGCCGTTTGGGCGCTGAGCCCGGCGGCGGTTACCAGCAAGATGGCGAGAAGACGCATTCCTTTACTCCGGAGCGAACAAAGATTGGGAACGATTATATACGCACGCGTAGTATAGTGAAACGCATGCTTCGAATGGCCCTGCTGCTTGTGTTGTGTCTGACCGCCGCCGGCGCGCAGGACCGCTTTGCGCAGTTGATGAAAGACATCCTGATTTTCGATGCCCACATCGACACGCCACGCTACGTCGTGGACGAAGGCTACCGTCTGGCCGACGAACACGGCTACTACGAACTCGACATTCCACGGATGAAGAAAGGCAAGCTGGGCGCCGTGTTGTTCGGCATCTACGCGCAGCCGCAGGATTACGCGCCGCAGATGTGGCTGCCGCGTTCGCTCGAGTGCCTGGAGGCGCTCCATAGCGAGGTGAAAACGAACCGCTCCGACATCGAGTTCGCCTACTCCGCCGCCGACGTCGAGCGCATTCACAAGTCCGGCAAACTCGCCGCGCTCGCTAGCCTCGAGGGCGGGCACCTCATCGCCGACAGTCTTCGGGTGCTCCGCCTCTTTCACCAGTTGGGCATCCGCTACATGACGCTGGCCCACTTCCGCTCGAACAATTTCGCCGATTCGATGACCGACGTCGAAGTGCACGGTGGCCTGTCAAAATTCGGCCGTGAGCTGGTGCGCGAGATGAACCGCATCGGCATGATGGTGGACGTTTCGCATATTTCCGACAAGGCGGTGCTCGATGTGGTCGCAGAGAGCAAGGCGCCCGTGCTGGCGTCGCACTCGTCGGTGAAAGCCATCGCCCCCATCGACCGTAACATGCCCGACGATGTGATCAAGGCGGTGGCCCGCAAGGGTGGCGTCATCTGCATCAATTTCCACGCGGGCTACCTGGAAAAGGCGGCCTACGACGTCTATATGAAGAATCGCCCGCGGCGCGACCAGGAGATCAAGGATGCGCTTTCGCTCCGCGCGAACGATCCCGCCCGATGGGAAATCGTGCGGGGTATTCAGAAGCGCTACTTCGCCCAGATGCCGAAGGTCGACTACAAAGTTCTGCTCAAGCACATCGATCACGTCGCCAAAATCGCCGGACCGGACGCTGTCGGGCTGGGGTCGGATTTCGACGGCATCTCTGGTATGGTGCCCGCCGGTATGGAGGATGTCTCGAAGTACCCGGTTCTCGTCAAGGGGTTGATGGAGATGGGCTACAGCGATCAGGACATCCGCAAGATCATGGGACTCAATATTCTGCGCGTGCTCCGCGCATCTGAGGAGGTTGCCAGTAAACAATGAGACGCCGCGAATTTATCGCCGCCACTACCGCCGCCGCGACCGCGCCGCTGGCGCACGGCCAAGGACGTAAGAAGAAGATCGCGTGCCTGTCGTCCACCTATCATGTCCGCTCGCACTCGGACAATTTCATTACACGGTTTCTCGAAGGCTACTGGATTCACGAGAAGTACTACGAGCCGCCCTTCGAAGTCGTGTCGCTGTGGATGGACCAGGTGCATCCTGCCGATATCGGCAAGCGCCTCTCCACCGCCTACAATTTCCCGGTCACCAAGACGATCGCCGACGCGCTCACGCTCGGTACCGGCAAACTCGCCGTCGATGGCGTGATCCTGGTCTGCGAACACGGCAAGTATCCCACCAACGAGAAGAACCAGCACCTCTATCCCCGGTACGAGTTCTATGAACAGGTGGTGAAAGTGTTCAAGGACAGCGGGCGGTCGTGTCCGGTCTTCGTCGACAAGCATCTTTCCTACAGTTGGAAGAAGGCCAAGCAGATGTACGACTGGTCGAAAGAACTCAAGTTCCCGCTGATGGCCGGCTCCAGCGTTCCGGTCACCTTCCGCCGCCCGGAACTGGATCCGCCTGTCAACACGGAAATGGAGTCCGCCCTCAGCGTCGGTGGCGGCTGGGTGGGCGACGGCGGTATCTTCCACGTGCTCGAAACCCTGCAAGCCTTCACCGAGCGCCGCAAGGGCGGCGAGACCGGCGTCAAGGCCGTGCAGATGCTCAAGGGCGCCGAAGTCTGGAAAGCCGCGGAGCAAGGTCTCTGGAATCGCGCTCTGCTCGACGCTGCCCTGGCTCGCAGCGGAAGGCCCAAACCCAGGAATCGCCCCGAAGACATGCGCGGCGTGCTCGGCATTATCGAATACCGCGATGGATTCAAGGGTGCGGTCCTCGCCTTGAACGAAGTCTCCGAGTACCTGATCGCCATCAAGGCCAAGGGCAAGGAGCCGGAAGCGGCGGTCTGCTATATCCCGAGCGAAAACTCCAACAATTTCTCGATGCTGGTGCACGGCATCACGCAAATGATCGCCACCGGCAAGCGACCTTACGCGGTAGAGCGCACACTACTGGTGAGCGGCGCGCTGGACGCACTCATGGACAGCGGCTATCAGAATGGGAAGCGCCTGGAAACGCCGGAATTGAAGATCGCCTACAAAGCGCCCGCCAAAAGCTGGTATGCGCCCGGGCTGGGTTCCTAAGGAGATTGAACGATGCTCGAAGCAAAATCCGAAAAATTCTGGACGCTGGTCGACAAGAACGCGCAGATCAAGCAAATCGGCACCGGCTTCGCCTTCACCGAGGGGCCCGTTTGCAGCCGCCGCGGCTTCGTTCTCTTCTCCGATATCCCCAACCAGAAGATCATGAAGTGGGAACGCGGACAGATGACCGTTTTCCGCGAGAACAGCAACAAAGCCAACGGGCTCACCTTCGACCATCAGGGCCGGCTGCTCGCCGCTGAAGGCGGGGGTCGCGTGACGCGCACGGAAAAGAACGGCAGCATCACCGTGCTCGCCGAACAAGGCCTGCAAGGTCCCAACGACCTGGTCTACGCCATCGACGGCAGCGTCTACTTCACTGACCTGCCCAAGGGCCTCGTCTATCAGATCACCCGCGAGCGCAGCGGTGTAGGCGCCGCACCGCCGCGCGGCGAGGTACGCGTGGTGGCGGAAACGCCGGCGCCCAACGGCGTGGCGCTGTCACCCAATCAGCAACAGCTTTATGTCGCTTGCGTGAAGACCAACGTCGTGAAGGTGCACGACATCGAGGGCGATGGCCGCCTGAAGAACGGCCGCGACTTCGCCCAGCTACGCGTGGATGGTCTCAAAACCGATGAAGACGGGAACGTGTGGATGGCCTCCCGCGACGGCATCTATGTCTATTCGGGGGCGGGTGAGCATCTCGGGACGATCAAGCCGCCCGAGGGGCCGAGCAACTGCTGCTGGGGCGAAGGCTTCCGCGGGCTCTACATCACGGCCCGCAAAAGCCTCTATCACATCCCCACAAAGAATGCCGGTACTCGCACCTTTTAGCGAGCCGCAGCGGGTGCGGTGGTCTGGAATGTCAGCACGGTTTCCGACGGAATCCGCACCCGTTCTCCCTTGGTGAACACCTGCGACCCTGCGCCTGCTCCCGCTCCTACGCCTGCGCCGATCGCCGCCCCCTTGCCGCCGCCCGCAATCGCTCCCACAACCGCGCCAATCGCGGACCCGACGCCGGTGCGCACCGCCGTTTCCTTCCCGCGCGAACCGCTCTCTTGCGTGAACTCGCTCGTGTTCACTGCCACATCGCGCCCGCCGATCTTAACGGACGCCAACTGAATCGACAGCACAGCCTTTCCGGCCAGCCGCCCGGATTCCTTCTCTTCCACCAGCTTCAAGGTCGCGTCCGCGCCGCGCTCGGCCAGCGTCCTTCCGCTCACTGTCAGCGGCTCAGCCAGGCTCGCCTTAAACGTATCGCCCACCTGCGCCTTCTGCGAATCGATGTCGTCAATCAGCCGCACCGAAATCGATGTCCCCGCTGGAATGTCGCCCGAGCCCGGCGACTTGTCAACCATCGCTGAAATCACGCGTTCCGACAGCCCTGCCTGCTTCAGTTCGATAATCCGGTCCGCATTCGTCGAGAACTGCCCCCGTCCGTTCTGAATCAATCCCAACAAGAAGCTCTCTGAGAAACCGGCCTTCGAGAGCCGCATCACACTGTCGGTGTTCATCGCTTCGGCCGGCGGAGTCTTCTTCAGCATCGCTCCGACAATCCGCTCCGAGACCCCCTGTTGTTTCAGGTCGATCAGCCGCGACGTGTCGGTAAGAAACTTGTTTGGCCGCTCCTCAATCAGGCTCAGCACAAACGACTCGCTCAAACCTGCCTTCGCGAGTTTCACCACGTCTTCGTTGGTGACCGGTTCGGCTGCTATCAAAAAAACGGGCAGCACAACAGCCCCGAGCATCTGCCGAAATCGTTTCATATGGGGTCTCCGTATTGAGGTTTGCTAACGTCGAACTCCGTGCCAGCCAGCCAGGACCGGCATCAGGCTCGAAAAATTATCCGTCCATAGTAAGGATGGCTCATGCGCGGCCGGGGTTCCAGACTTTAATGTCATCCACGTGGCCGCATGCGTTCCCTGCGTGCTGTCGGAACCGGAATCCACGCGCTGCGCCTTGTATCCAATGGACGCTCCCAGCCCCCTCACCACCGGCTCCAGATTGAGCGTATGGTTCGAGATGTGCACCAGCAGCGTGCCGCCCGGCGCCAGATGCCGGCGGTAGATCGCGGCCGCCTCCCGCGTCAGCAGGTGAACCGGAATCGCATCCGACGAAAAGGCGTCGATTACCAGCACATCGAAATTCTGATCGGGCTCCTGCTGCAATTGTAGCCGCGCATCGCCCTCCACAATTTCCACGCGCGCGGCCGAGTCGCGGAGGAACGTGAAGTGGTCCCGCGCCATCCGTGCGACTTCCGGATTCAATTCATAGAACCGGATGGTGTCGCCAGTGCGGCCGTAGCGCGCCAGCGTCCCCACGCCAAGGCCCACCACGCCCACACGCAACCCACTGGGACCACGCGCATGCTCGTCCAGTTCCCGGCCTGCCGCCGACGAAAAACCGTAGTAGGTGGTCGGGGTCCGCGGCCGGTCGAGCAACTGCGACCCGTGCGTGATTGCGCCGTGCGTAAGCGTGCGCTTCCCCGCGCTCTCGGTCACTCGAAGAATGCCGTAGAAATTGCGCCGCGCATCGATAGCACCGTTTCCAGACGGGGTCAGTACGGTTATCGGAACCACCACTGCCAGGCACAGGCCGATCATCGCCGCGCGCTTGACAGGCGCTGTGTCCACCCACTGCCCCGGCAGTGCCAACAACGCGCACGCCGCCAGCGCCAACGGAAACTCGGCATAAGTCGAGAACACCTGTGGCGCCACAACAGCAACCAGCAATCCCCCTACCGCGCCACCCACCGCGATCGCCAGGTAGTAACTCGTGAGTTTCTCCGGGGTGGGCCGCGCCAGCGCCAGTTCACCATGGCAAAGCATCGCGCAGACAAACAACGTCGCGGTGTGTCCGGCCAGGTGCCACCAGAACGCGATGTTGACACCGGCAATCGCCAGGGTACACGAGATGGGAATTAGAATACTTGCCAGAATGGCGAACAGTCGCCGCCGATACCACCCCGTCTTTTCGAAACAGACGATATACGAAATCAGATAAACCGCCAGCGGAACCACCCACAGAAACGGAACCGCCGCCACTTCCTGAGTCAACTGCGCTGTCACGGCCATCAGCAACGCTGCCGACACCGCGGGAGCCGCCAGCCACAACACACGCAACGTGAGTTGTGCTGAGCGATGGGGCATCTCCCGCGCGCGCCACGCCGCCGGAATCGAAAGAACGGCGAACAGGATATACCCCACCCGCCAGAACACCCATTGACTGCTCAGTGGAACGAGGGGCTCCATCGCAAACGGGTAGGCCAGCAGCGCGCCCAGCGACGCCGCATTCGACAAGGCGTACAGCCGGTAGGGCAGTGCGAGGCCGCTCCATCGTTGCAACAGCGGTGACGTCGACGCCAGCACCATCACGGGCAATCCGATGGTGAAGGCGAGGGTCCGCAGAATCGCCCAACTGGGATGCGCGGGATTGAACTGGGGAACGGGCACTCCCAGTGCCAGAATCCCCGCCGCCACGACACCGAGATGGAGGGTCCGGTTCGCGCCGTGCGCGTAGGCATACCCCAACATGAGCGCCGTTTGGAAGAACAGCAGACACACTGTCCAGACCGACGCCGCGCCGCCAAACGCCGGCAACAGCGTTTTGGCCACCATCGGTTGTACGACAAAGAAAAGGAACGATCCCAGCCCAATCAGCGCCGCGAAAAGCACAAGACACCATTGAACCAGATCGCCGGCGCCAGGCCGCGCCGCCGCCTACAGTTCGGCCAGGACTTCCAGGGCGTGCCCGTCCGGCTTTACCTTGTTGAAGACCTTCTTAATCGTTCCGTCGGCGCCGATCAGGAACGTGGTGCGCTCCACGCCCATGTACTTCTTGCCGTACATGCTCTTTTCCTTCCACACGCCGTAGGCTTCGGCGGCCGCGTGATCGGCATCGGCCAGCAGCGTGAACGGCAGGCTGAACTTCGTTTTGAATTTCGCCTGCGCCGCGGAAGTGTCGGGAGACACACCCACAATCACTGCGTTCTTCCTCGTGATCTTCTTCGACTCATCGCGAAACTGGCAGGATTCCGTGGTGCAGCCCGGCGTGTCCGCCTTCGGATAGAAGTAAAGAATCACTTCCTTCCCGCGCAGCGACGACAGCTTGAATGGTGTGCCCTCGTCCGTGAACAGTTCGATTTCCGGCGCTGCATCCCCCGCCTGCGGGCCGCTGGCGGCCGCCGCTTCCATCGTCTTCTTTGCCTTGGTTGCCATACTGGGCCTTTAGATGCGAAGAGGACCGAAAAGCCGCAGGAATCTCGATGTGTGCGGCGGCACCGGACCGGTCAGCAGACGCCGCAAATCCTCCACCGTGTCCACGTCAAACCACTCCGGCCCGATCTCCACCTTCAACCCATCCTCGCGCGCATTCGTCACCGTCTGCGAAAACTCACGCCCCGACGACCACGCCACGTCCCGGAACAGCGTCTCCCCGGGTGCCCGTCGCGCCCGGATCGCCCAATAGCCGCCGTCTCTTGTCGGTCCCAGCGCGAGATCGGCCGCCGCATTGAGCAACTGCCGTAAGTGAGACGCCGGCACTGAGGGAATGTCGCTCCCGATGATCATCGCCGGCGCGGCCGTCCGCAGCACATGGAGCATCCGCGTCCCCAAGTCGCCGGCCACCTGAAGCCTCCGCGTCACCCCGAATTCCGTCCATTCCTCCGTGGGGCGGTCCGTGTGCAACTCTACCGGTTCGCCCAGCGTCAACGCGGTCGCCAGCACATCGGCCACGAAAGCCCGGTGCAATCCCGCCGCGCACTCGTCCCCCACCGCGGCCGCCAGCCTCGTCTTCACCTGCCCGATGCGAGGCGCTTTCGCGAAAACGGCGATCACCGCAGCCCTTTCCAGACAATCCCGGCAACGCGGTCAGCCCAATCGTCACCGATTGGCAGTCCTTCCAGGTAGCGCGCGTAGAACGAACCGACCAGTAGGTTGGCGGCGGCTTCAATATCCGCGTTGCTCGAAATCTCCCCGCTCGCCTGCCCCGCCCGCAGAGTCTCGCGCACAATCGCGCGCCGCGGCGCCACCAGGCGCTCTCGAAACAATTTCAACAACTCCGGCGTGTGTTCTTCCTCCGCCAGCACCGTCCCAATCAGCGCCATCCCGTTGGGCCGCAGCAGTGATCTACTGAAGTTGCGCAGCGCGGCTTTCAGATCGTCCAGCGCATTACCCGTGGCCGGCGGAGGCTCGGCCACCCGCACCAGCGTCAACGCCGCCGTCGCCAAATCCGCCTTTCCTGACCAGCGGCGGTACATCGTCGGCTTACTCACCCCTGCCTCTTCCGCAATCGCGTCGATCGACATCCGCGAGTAGCCATACTCGCTCAGGTGCCGCAGCGTGGCCCTCAGAATCTTCTCATCCAGCGCCGCGTCGCGCGGCCGCCCTGGCGAAGTAGATTTAGGGCTTGACGAATTCATTTAAGTTACGATACCGTTTCGTATTATATGACGAAACGCATTCTTCTCATCGCGGCCAGTCCCGCAACCTCCACCACCTTGAACATTCCCGTCGGCTTCTGGGCCAGTGAGTTGATTCATCCCTGGTACGAGTTTACGGAAGCCGGCTACCAGATTGAAATCGCCAGTCCGGCAGGCGGACGGATTGAACTCGACAGCCTCAGCGACCCGCGCGATGCCAGCGGCTATTCGGCTCACGACATCCTCAGCAGGGGCTTCCTGCAGACGCCGCAATGCGCAAGCTTGTTGGACAACACCCGGAAACTGGCTGAGACCGACCCCGCGTCGTTCGACGCCCTGCTCGTGTGCGGCGGCCAGTCGCCGATGTTCACCTTCCGCGGCGACACGGTTCTCCAGTCCGTCGTGGCCGCTTTCTTCGAGGCCGGCAAACCCACCGCCGCGCTCTGTCACGGCGTGGCTGCGCTCATTGATGTCAAACTCGCTGACGGCAGCTACCTGATTGCGGGCAAGACCATCACCGGGTTTGCCAACGTCGAAGAGGACATCGCCGACAGCATTGTCGGGACCAAAGTGATGCCTTGGCGCATCGAAGAGGCAGCCCGTGAGCGCGGCGCCAATTATATTCAGGCGGGGGCCTGGAAGCCGTTCGCCGTCCGCGACGGCAACCTGATCACGGGCCAACAGCAGTACTCGGGTGCGAAGACCGCACGGATGATGATCGAAGCCTTAGGAGCGTAACTGAAGATGCGAATTGCAGTGATTGGCGCCGGCAATGTGGGCGCGACGTTGGGAACAGCATGGTCGGCCGCGGGTCACCAGGTGACCTACGGGGTTCGCAAGCCGGACCCGGCCAACACGGCTGAAAGGACCGTCGGCGAAGCTGCCGTCGGCGCGGAAGTGGTGGTTCTGGCGACGCCGTGGCCGGCGGTCGACGACGCGGTGGCCGCCTGCGGCGAGCTGACCGGCAAGGTTCTGGTGGACTGCACCAACCCCCTGCTGCCCGGTTTGGCTGGGCTGGAGTTGGGCACGACCACTTCCGGAGTGGAAAAGGTTGCCAGGCTAGCGCCGGGCGCGAAAGCCGTTAAGGCGTTCAACACGGTGGGCTTCAACGTGATGGCCAATCCAGTCTTCGACGGCCAGCCGGTCTCAATGCTTTATTGCGGTGACGACCCGGCCGCCAAGGCCACCGTTCGCCAATTGATTTCCGACTGTGGATTCGAGCCTGTGGATGCGGGTCCCCTGAAACAGGCGCGGTTGCTGGAACCGTTCGCGCTCCTGTGGATCTCCATGGCCATGCAGTATGGCTATAGCCGGGACATCGCTTTCCGCTTTGTCCGCCGCTGACCCTATAATGGGGTCCGCCATGACCCGGCGCCAGTTTCTCGCTTCCACCGCCGCGGCTCTGCCGGACCCCCAACAACCTGTCCGGCATCTGCTCCCCACCGCCAGCCACAACCGCATCCGCCTCAAGGCGTCGTTCTTCGAACCACTTTCCAAACCACCGCGATTGCGCGCCGCTGACCTCTCCGCCGAAGGTGTCCGTTCCGACTCGGCGGGCTTCTTCTGGACCTTCGACCTCGCATCGCTGAAACCCTCCAATCCGTATACCCTCGAGATCACAGACGCAACCGGAAAGTCCCTGGTCCCTCCGTGGACCTTTCGCACTCTCCCCCACCCCGACGAGATGGTCTCCCGCTTCCGCCTCCTTGTCTACACCTGCGCCGGCGGCCACGACGCCTGCCGCATTTCGGGGACAGTCCTGCCTTATTGGGTCCCCGCCGCCCTCCGCCGCCGTCTCTTCGCCCGGGCGTTGTCCTACAAACCCGATGCCGTCATCGCCAACGGCGACCACATTTATTGGGACCTCCGCTTCGGCCGCGGCCAGATTGAGCTCCCGCCCAACCCCCACGGCGACTTCCAGCGTGACCTCCCCGTCATCGGCACCCCCAACGAGCTTCGCCTTCGCTTCGCTGCCGACGCCCAAATTGCCGACCTTTACGGCACAACAATGGGGGCTGTCCCCGTTTTCTTCCTCCAGGACGACCACGACTACTGGGAGAACGACGAAGCCCACGACCGCGGCGTCTCCTTCCCGCCCGACGACTTCATGCTCCGCCTCGCTCGCACCACCCGCCGTCTCTACTTCCCCGAATTCCTCCCCGACCCCGGGCGTCCCTCAGGCCTCCCCAGCACTGCCAACGGCCTCAGTGAATCCTTCGGCACCCTCCGCTTCGGCCGTCTTGCGGAAGTACTCCTTTACGATTGCAGACGTTTTCTCACCCTCAAAGGCCCCTTCGCCACGTTCATCCCCGAGACCGCCGAAGATTGGATTGTCCGCCGCCTCAGAACCTCCCCAGCCCGCCACGTGGTCAACCTCCCCTCCACTCCCATCGCCTGGAGCGCCGGCAAATGGGGCGAATGGTACCCCGACCTCCTCCTCGAAAACGGCCGCCTCGGAACCGCCAAGCCCAAATACTACTGGCAGCCCGGCTGGCGCGCCCAGCACGACCGCCTCGTCCAAGCCGCGTCCACTCATTCTCCAATCCCCCTCTTCATCTCCGGCGACCTCCACGCCCTGGCCCACGGCGCAATTCAGAACGCCGGACCGCATCCGGTGCATTCCGTTCTCTCCGGACCCATCAGCACGGGACCCAAAGCGTGGCCATCGTCCGCTCGCGGTACGCCACCCCTCACGGCTACGGGACTGGACGTTGCCGAAGACCTCAAACCATTGGAAATGAACGGGTTCACTCTCGTCGACTTTCTCCCGGACCGGATTGAATTCCAGATGTTCGCCTGGAAACTCGGCCGCCCCGAAGCGGAAATCGACACTCTCGCCCCATTTCATCGCTTCACTTTGGAGCCCCGCATGTAGCCAACTGCATCCAAGCCCTTGTATAATCAGATTTCAGAGTCCATCCTATGAGCATTCAACGCATTCTGGGCATTAGTGCGGGCTTCGTTCTCAGCTCGACCCTTCTCCTTGGTCAGGCCAAGGGCGACGCTGCTAAGGGTAAGGAAGTCTTCGAACAGTGCGGCGTCTGCCATGCGGCCGACAGCGACGAAAAGAAGATGGGCCCGGGTCTTAAGGGTCTGTTTAAGAAGGCGACGCTCGCCGACGGCAAGACTAAACCCACCGATGCCAGCGTCATGGAGAAGGTCAACAAAGGCGGCAACGGCATGCCGGCCTATGAAGAAATGCTTGACAAGAAGGAAAAAGACGACCTTCTCGCCTATTTGAAGACTCTGTAGAGCGTTCGCAGCAAGCGTCCCCATCGTCTAGCCCGGCCTAGGACACCGCCCTTTCACGGCGATAACGCGGGTTCGAATCCCGCTGGGGACGCCAATTTATTTCTTCTGCAAGATATTCCCTGCATCAGTAGCGTCTGACTCCTTCTCCTGAGCCGCCGCACGATGAACTATACTTGGGGTTCATTCGTTGTTGGCCCTCACGCTCATCCTGGCCCTGCTGATTCCCTTCAGCCATCGCACCCACAATCAGACCGCCTGCCAAATCTGCCACGCAGGCACCGGTGTCCGCAAAGGGTTTCCGCGCCCGGCAGTGTGCGGCCGCTGCCATGGAGTCAAATACCCCAAGCCCGTCCAATGGACCCGCGTCAACGAGCTTGCTGAGTTCGCCCGTTTCAGTCACGCCCGCCACCGCAAGACAAGTTGCCGCGTCTGCCACGGGCCGGTGGAAACCCGCAATGTCCTCACAGCCGAGATCGCATTCACCATGAAGTTCTGCCGCGGTTGCCACGTTCGCGAAAAGGCCCGCGCCGAGTGCGGCACCTGCCACGAGGCCAAGTAGTATACTTTTCAAAACATGCGACTCGCCGGGTGCCTGGTCACCCTTCTCTGTGCCGCCCTAAGTGCGGAAGACTGGTCCCGCTTCCGCGGACCGGACGGCTCCGGACTCGCCCCGGACTCCGCCTATCCCACCGAGTTCGGTCCGCAGAAGAATCTGGTTTGGCGCACTCCCACCCGGGCAGGCAAATCGTCGCCCGTCTTCACCGCCCACCATATCTTCCTCACGGCCTACGAATCAGGCAAACTCTATACTCTCTGCTTTGACCGTGCGACAGGCAAGTTGCTCTGGGAGCGCAGCATTGAGCGCGCCCGCAAAGAGCTTATCAATAGCCTGAACGAACCGGCGTCGAACACTGCCGTGACCGACGGCCGCAACGTCTACGCTTTCTTCCGGGAGTACGGCCTTGTCTCGTACGGCCCCAATGGTGAACTCCGTTGGAAGACGCCGCTTGGCCCCTTCGCCAATACCGAGGGGCTGTCCGCTTCACCCGTCATTGTCGATGGCGTCCTCGTCATGCTGGTCGAGCAAACCTTTGGCAGTTATCTGGCTGGCTTCGATCTTGCGAACGGAGAAACCCGCTGGAAGACCGATCGCGACGAGCGCGTCGGATACAATACGCCGGTCACCTTCCGGCCCAGGAACAAGCCCGCGCAAATTGTCGCGGGAGGCGAAGGGCGCCTGAGCGGTTACGACCCCAAGACCGGCCGCCGGCTCTGGCTTTACGATGGCTTCGGACCCGTCGCGCTGGCAAGTCCGGTCGCTCACGAGAACCAGATCTACTCCTTTGGTTATGGCTACGACTCGACGACACCGTTTGAGAAGATGCTCGGCCAGTTCGACAAAAACGGCGATAGCCAGCTTACGCCCGATGAATATGGTGAGAACAATCTGCTCACGCGGGTCGGTTTTCACACCGGCAATCGTGACGGCCTGATTACCCGCGAGGAATGGTACACCGCCCGAGATATCGTCAAGAAGCCCTCCAGCATGGTTGGGGTGGTCATTGAGGACGGCAAGACGCCGCGGGAAATCTGGCGTTATGAGCGCAGCTTCATCGGCGTGGTTCCCTCGCCGCTCTATTTCGACGGCCTTGTCTACTTCGTGAAGAACGGAGGCATCCTCACGGCCATGGATGCCAAGACCGGCGAGGCCGTGAAAGCCGCCCGTCTGCCGCGAGTCGCCGACAACTTCCTCGCCTCTCCGGTCGCCAGCGCTGACGGCCGTCTCTTCCTCGCCAGCGAGAAAGGCAAACTCGTCGTCGTGCGTGCAGCCAAGGAATGGGAAGTGCTCGCAGTGAACGATCTCAACGAAGACACCTTCGCGACACCGGCCCTGCTGTCCGGCCGGATCTACATCCGGACCCTCGAAGCTCTCTACTGCTTCGGCCTGTAATACAGGGGGCTTGTGGGGCCGTGAGGCCCTTGCTACCGATGGTGGAGTGAGGTAAACTTCAACTAGTTTCAGATAGTGAGGTCTGTTGTATGATGCGAAATATCTTTCTGTTCCTTGCTGGCGCCAGCTTGATGCTAGGCCAGGACTATCGCGGGAAGGTGCAAGGTCTGGTTACCGACGCTACTTCGGCCGCCGTGCCGGGCGCGAAGGTGATTCTCAGCAACGACAACACCGGTATCGCTGTTACGCGATCCACCGATGCTACCGGCAAGTACTTCTTTGACTATGTCGAACCGGGCACTTATTCGGTGACGGTGGAAGCCCCAGGCTTCAGCAAAACGGTACAGCAAAACGTAATTGTGCAGGTCCGCGCGGACGTCACCGCGGATATCGCATTGACGGTCGGCACAGTCTCGGAATCCGTGGTGGTAACTTCGGCGCCGGTGGCCGTGCAATTCACCACCAGCAGCCGCGAACTCACCATCGACGGAAAGATGATCTCGCAGCTTCCGATCATCGCCCGCAACCCGTTCTCGCTTGCCCTGCTCGACCCCGCAGTGGTCAACCGCTACGCCCAGGATCGCTACCCCTATTTCATGTGGTCATCGAGTTCGATTGATGTCGGTGGCAGCACCTCCGGCCGTAACGACCTTCTCCTTGACGGCGTGCCCATCCAGTTAGGACAAAAGGGTTCCTACTCGCCGCCGATGGACTCGGTCCAGGAGTTCACCGTACAGCAGAACCCGGTAGACGCCGAATTTGGCCACGGCGCCGGCGGCACCATCAGTTTATCGATGAAGTCGGGCACCAACGAATACCACGGCTCCGCTTATTACTTTGGCCGCAACCCAAAGCTCAACGCGGTAGCGAACTCGGTGACCCGCCGCGCCAATCTGAGCCGTAACCATATTGGCGGTGGCACCCTCGGAGGACCCATTCTCCGCAATCGCCTGTTCAATTTCGTGAGTTACGAACGCTGGAAGACCCCTCAGGCTCTGTCGACCATTCAAACCCTGCCAACGGAACTCGAACGCTCCGGTGACTTCTCCCGATCCCTCACCACGGCCGGAGCAGTGCGTGTGATCTATGATCCGTGGAGCACCCAGTTCGATCCCGCCACCGGGCGTGCTACGCGCACACCCTTCGCCAGCAACCGGATTCCGACCACCCGCTTCGACCCTACTGCCCAGCGCATTCTGAAAGACCTCTGGCTACCGAACGGACCCGGCGACGACCTGACTGGCGTCAACAACTTCAAACTCGGCTTCCCGCGCTATCATCGCTACTGGAATTTTTCCGACCGCGCCGATTGGAACATTAGCGATAAGTGGAAAGCCTTTGGCCGGTACAGCCGCTTCGTCAACGATTACCAGCCCCAGAACTACGCAAACTCTCCGGCAGCGGCCATCAACGGCGGCATCATGGCCTCTCGGAGCATCGCCGCCGACACGGTCTATACGGTAACGCCCAACACCGTTGCCAATATCCGCGTAGGCTACACCTCGCTCGAAGACGACCTCGACACGCCATCCACCGCGATCACTGCCCAACAGCTTTCCGACCTCTGGGGTGGCAATACCTGGTACAAGTCGTACACGTCCAACCTCGAAACGCTCTACTATCCGCAGATGAACGTCAGCGGTGGCACCAGCTTTGGCCGTGGTGCGCCCTGGATCCAGCGTCCCAGCGGTTTGAGCTTTCACGGCAAAGTGTCGCATTTCCGCGGCAAGCATCAACTCAAAGGCGGCGCCGAGACTCGCCGCGCGCAGGGTATCCAGCACAATCCCTATCCGTTCCGCTTCGATTTCAGTCCGGTGCAAACCGCTGACACCTTTATCAATCCGGACACACGGCTGCGCGGCCACCCCTACGCCACGTTTCTCCTTGGCGCGCTAGAGGGCACTTCCCAGGCGCAGTTCGTCTCGCCGCTGGACCTCCGGTCGAACTTCTACGGCGGCTACCTCCAGGACGACATCAAGCTTTCGCGCAAGATCACGCTCAACCTCGGGCTGCGCTATGAAGTGGAAACCGGAGTCAGGGACACTGGGCTGCGGGTCTCAAGGTATCTTGACCTTGCCGATCCCATCCCCGAAATGCAGTCGAACCGGCCCACATTCCCTGAAACGGTGACCCGTTACAACATCCCCTATCAGTTCAATGGCGCCTGGTACTTCACCGACGAGAACAATAGAAACGCATACACAACCAAGCGGAACCGGTTTATGCCCCGCGCAGGCATTGCGGTTCGGATGGACGACCGCACGGCTATCCGCATTGGATACTCGCGCTTTGTCATACCCGGCGAAGTCGTCAACGGAACCCTCGACGGGTTGCCGACCTACGGTTTCAACGCCGCCACCAATGTGGAACCCGTGCTGCAAGGCATTCCCAGCGCTCGCCTCAGCGATCCTTTCCCGGCCAGCAACCCGCTCATTCAACCCTTGGGCCGAAGCCTGGGACGCTACACGAACCTGGGCGACAACGCCAACTGGATCGGACCCGAGCTGGTGACCGGCATCAACGACCGCTTCAATTTCAGCGTGCAGCGCCAATTGCCAACCGAGATCGTTTTGGACGCCACGTTCTTCATGAACTACGGCCGCGACATGGGATACACCAAGGATTTCAATCTCTCCAATCCGGCCCTCAGTTACCAGTACAAGGCGGAGCTTTCCCGATCTATCGCCAACCCGTTCTATCAGTACCTGACGCCCAGCAAGTTCCCTGGCCAACTGCGGAATCGCGCGAACGTCACCGTGGGCAGCTTGCTTGTACCCTACCCGCAGTATCTTCGCCTGTACCGTGCCCAGGTGCCCGGCGTCCGCGATCGCTATCGCGCACTGCAACTCCGGCTCCAGCGCTCCTCCGCCCGCGGCTACACGTTCCTCTGGGCCTACAACTACAACCGCCAGAAGACCGACGCCTACTTCAACTCCGACGACCAGTATGCCGACCGGCTCAGCTACATCGATAGCAACAATCCGCGCCACCGTATGACCATCGCCGGAACCTACGACCTGCCGTTCGGCCGCGGACGGGCGATGATGGCCACGGCGCATCCGTTCGTGAATGCCGTGCTCGGCGGTTGGTCGCTCAGCGGCATCTACTCCTTCGCCTCCGGCCAATTCGTCCGGTTCGGCCAGGCGATTATTCAGAGCAGCCCAGCCATCGACAACCCCACGCGCGACCGCTGGTTCGACACGTCGAAGTTCACCCGGCCCGAAGCCTTCACCCCGCGCACCAACCCCTGGCAGTACGAAGGGGTGACGGGACCCCAGACGTGGAACGTCGACATGACGCTGTCGAAGTTCTTTCCGATCACCGAACGAGTGAGGTTGGAATTCCGAATGGAGTCCTACAACCTGACCAACAGCTTTATCCCGAACATGCCGACAGCGGACGTGCTGAGCACGACGTTCGGGCGGTCGACCAACCAGGGGAACCTGGGCCGGGAGTTTCAGTATACGGCGCGGCTGCATTTCTAGCCGGTATTCTTACCGCCTGCGCACCCAGACGACAATCGGGTTGCTGAACTCGGGCAGGTTTGTGAGCAGCGCCCCATCCGATGGCATGGTATCTGTTGTCCCCAGCCTCAGTTGGAGACCCGTCGGGTAGGGAGTGGGCGGAGTCGGGACAGTAACGGGTAACTCCCACAGTGCGCTCACGAATCCCGGCAGGGCGCGGGCGTCGGTGACCGGCGTGGCAGTCCTGCCCCAGAAGTAATACAGCGGATGGAATGACGGGACGAATGGGGAAGCAGCGATCGATCCTGGTTCGGCGGCGGGATCGCCGAAACCGAGTCCAGTGACATAGACGGTGATAGTAGAGCCCTCGACTGCGGGATTGGATGGGCCATTTAGGGTCCCATCTTCATTGCGCACGATGCCGTCTCCCGGCTCCACGAGTGGGGGTGCACCGGGAAAGGCCCAGGTGAGGAGATAGGGCGCGGAGGCGCGAACGGGCACAGTCACCTCGTCGGAGCGCCCGGCGTGAGAGATCACCTGGAGCACGGTTTGTCCGGTCAGGTGGTTGGGAGCGACGCACACAATGCGGGAAGAACTCACATGGAGGAGCGGGGCCTCGACGCCGTCGAACAACACGCGGGTACCGCCGAGTTCCACCGGCAGTTGCGACGCGGCATTGAGACCGAGGTCAACGCCGCCGGCAGGCCCGAGATTCGATCCGGAAATTCCCACGAGGGCGCCGGGCGGTATTCCGAAGGAAGCGAACGCGAAGGCCACGTCTACGCGTTCGACGGCAACCTCGCCCGCGGGCGGCGGCATATGAACCACCGTGCCGCCCGTAAGTCCGGGGCCGTTGAGAACGACGTAGAGCGCTCCGTTGGGAGCCGGCGCGGCATAGGAAGCGCGGCAGGAGGGGAGATAGGTAGCCCAGTCCAGAGTACGGCCGTCCGGACTCAAGCGGGCAATAACTCCGCTGCCGCTTGTGCCGCAGCCTAACGGCATCGCGAGCGCCTGGACTACGGGAATGCTCACTGACTGTGTGAGGATGGCGGCGGTGACACTGCCGTCTGGGGCGACGCGAATCGCCTGCGGTTCGCTCCAGCAGTCACCGCCCAGCAGCGCGGCATACTCGACGGCGAAGTCCGAGGACCGCAGCTTGGCGACGAACGTGTCAGTGTGTGGACGGGTGTATTGCGTCGACCAGCTTCCGCATGGCCTCACCGGAACCGGCGAACGATACGCTTCCGGCGTAACCGTGAATTCCCGCCTCACGGCGGAGCCGGCGAGGTACACGTTCCCTTCGGAGTCGGTGGCGATGGCCGTTCCGGCGGCCCACGGACTTTTGTAGTCCTCGTAGGTCAATGCGGATCCGCTCTCATTCAGACGGACAAGAAAGCCCGGCCCTGTCAGCAACGCCTCGCCGGAGGACGTCAGGGCGATGGCCGCCGGACGCAACTGCTCGGAGAACTTGGCGGCGTAGAGCACGTTGCCCTCCGCATCCAGCCGGATGGCAACCGCACCCGAGTCGCCGGGAGTGCGTAAGGCCCCCGGCGTTACCGGGAAGTCGGGCGAGTTGCTCGCGCCCGCAACGTAGGCCTGCCCGCGTGCGTAGACGGCGAGCCCGGCCACGCTGTCATAGCCGCTCCCGCCGAGCACAGCCGAGTACAGGCGGCGTCCATCGACGCCGAACTTCGTGACGAAGATGTCGCCGCGGTCCTCGCCGGTTTCGCGGTTCATGCCAGGAAAGTTGCTGGACGTGGTGGATCCGGTCACGTAGAGATTGCCCTCGGCATCGACCGCCGCGGCGACCGCGGTGTCGACCCCGAGGCCGCCCAGATAGGTGGCCCAGAGGAGTCTCCCGTCCGGAGCGGTTTTGGAAACATAGACGTCCGGCGAGTTGGCGACGACATTGACGACGAAGACCGAGCAACCGGGGCCCGCCGCCACATCGACGACACTGTCTAGGGGAGTGATCCGCCAGGTGGTTCCGCTGTCGGAACTCGCCCAGAACGTCCCGGCGCGGGTGGCCGCAAAGATGCCGGCAGCCGCCGAGCACGCACGCGGCAGGTGGGCCATCCGCACCTTTGAACGGATGTCGCGGCTTTCGCCCCAAGTGCGGCCGCCATCGGCGCTGATGAACAGGCCGCGCAGCGCCAGTGCGTAGATCACATTCGGGATCTCCGGGTCGATCAAAAGGTTGTCGATGGCGGAGAAGGTGTCGGGCGGAGCGGTTAACTCGGTCCAGGTAAGGCCGAGGTCTCTGGAGACAAAAAGGGTGCCAGCCACGCCTGCTGAGATGCCCAGGTAGATCCATCCGGGGTGATGCGGGTCGAAGGCGCTGGCCGAAGGGAAGTTCCGGGGAAC
>JAEUQD010000050.1 GCA_016789925.1 Bryobacterales bacterium
CATCAAAACCCCTACGCAAACCAATGGCGAAGGGTACTTTGTGCTCCCACCGGTCCCACCCGGAGTGTACGACATTGAGGCGCGGATGGCCGGATTTTCCGCCGCGCGGATCGACGCGTTCACCCTGGAGATTGGCCAGCAGCGCTCCATCAATCTATCGCTCAAACCCGGTGAAGTCACCGAATCGGTGACCATCACCGACACGGCGCCGTTGCTGACGGTGAACCGGCCGGACCGCGGCTCGGTGGTGGAGAACAAGTTCGTCGCCAGCATTCCGCTCAACGTCCGAAACCCCTTGTTTCTGCTGACGCTGACACCCGGC
Source organism: Bryobacterales bacterium (assembly GCA_016789925.1). Taxonomy (GTDB): domain Bacteria; phylum Acidobacteriota; class Terriglobia; order Bryobacterales; family Bryobacteraceae; genus JADLDI01. The sequence continues at coordinate 323 of JAEUQD010000050.1, forward strand.
GTGACCACGGGGCGGCTGGCGGGGAACAACACTGCCAGCCAGTCCACGACGAACAACTTCCGGATCAACGGCGGCCGGGGCGGCACCAACGAAATTCTGATTGATGGTGCGGCGAATACGGGCACTTACAACAACCAGGTGTCGGCGATTCCCCAACTGGATTCCGTGTTGGAATTCAAAGTGAACACCAGCCCCTATGCTCCCGAGTTTGGCCGGACGGGCGGTGGCTTGATTTCGTTTTCGATCAAGTCCGGCACCAACGATTTTCATGGAACAGCGCACGAGTTCCTGCGGAATTCGGTCCTGGACGCCAACGGGTTCAATGCAAACCGCGCCGGCCAGAGCAAGCCGAGTTTCAAGCGGAACCAGTATGGGTTCACGTTTGGAGGTCCCGTATGGCTGCCGAAACTCTACCAGGGGCGCAACCGGACGTTCTTCTTTGTGGCTTATGAAGGACTGCGCGAGCGGAGTCTGAACAACTATACGGGCACCGTGCCCACGGAACTGGAACGCCGCGGGGATTTCTCGCGGTCGTTTGACCCGGCCGGCTCGTTGCTGCGGATCTTCGACCCGCGAACCACACGGCTGGACCCTGACCGTCCGGCGGGCACGACACGCTACATTCGCGACGCGTTTCCCGGAAACGCGATTCCAGGCAACCTGCTGAGCGAGATCGGAACCAAGATCCTGCCCTACTATCCGTTGCCGAACCAGCCGGGCCGCGGACTATCAAACACGGACAACTACTTTGTGGCGTCGGCAAACTCGCTGGACGCGGACCGCGTGGACTTGCGCGTGGATCACCAGGTATCGCAGAAACACACTGTGTTTTTCCGGTACAACTGGTTCCGCAACATCAACGCGCAACCACTGGTGTTCGGCAACTTTGCCTCCCCGGTGGAAACGCCCAACCGTATCCCGGGAATCAACATCGTCGGCAATCACACCTACAGCATCGCGCCCTCGGCGGTCCTGGAACATCACTTCTCGATGGCGCAGAGCGAGACCAACCGGATTCCGCTCAGCATGGACTTCGACCAGTCGACGCTCGGAATTCCGAAGTCGCTCATCGACGGGCAACGCGTGAAGTATTTCCCGCGATTCAGCATCGGGCGGATGACGCAGTTGGGAGTAACGGGCACCGGCTACAACGCCGTACGCTCACGGACCTTCCAATACCGTGCGGGAGTCACGTGGCTGAAGGGCCGGCACACGATGAAGTTCGGGTTCGACTGGCGGCGGTTCCCGGTCTCTATCGACCAGTCGTCGCCGTTGTCCTTCAGCGCGAGTGGCGCATTCACGGCAGGTCCGAACCCGCAGGCCGCGGCCGCAGCCTCGGGCCACGGACTGGCGGACCTGCTCCTTAGCGTCGCCGGCGTCAGCTACCAGATCAGACCTCTGGAAAAGCACGTCCATCCCTATTACTCGTTCTTTGTGCAAGACGAATACCGCCTTACGAGCCGGCTAACGCTCACTTATGGCATTCGCTATAACCTCGAGCCGCCCCGAACGGAATTCGAGAACAAATATGTCTTCCTGGATCTCGACTCGCCTTCGCCCTTGCAGGTACCGGGGTATAACCTCCGCGGCGGCGTGGGCTTTGTGGGTGTCGGCAACACGGGCCGCCGGACGCAGTTGACCGACACGAACAACTGGGATCCGCGCCTGGGCATCGCCTATTCTCTGAACGACAAGACGGTGATCCGCTCCGGATTCGGCATCTTCCACCATCCACTGGTGCCGAACACCGACGCCTCGCTCGGGTTCTCGCGCACCACTTCGTCGCTGGTCGCGCAGCCCGACGGCGTAACTCCCCTATTCAACCTGTCCAACCCGCTCCCCGGCGGGTTCCTGCCGGCCACGGGAAATAGCGAAGGCCTGCTGACCCTGGTGGGCCAGGGCATCAGTGGTCCGGTGCGGCAGCAGCGGCTGCCGTATCAAGTGCAATGGTCGTTCGACGTCCAGCGACAGTTGCCGTGGCAGTGGGTGGTCGACGTCGGCTACGCCGGTAGCGCGGGCATCGCCCTCCCGTCCGGCGTGCAGTATAACCAGATTCCCGATTCCGCGCTCCAGTTGGGCACGGCTTTGAATGCCACGGTGGCCAATCCTTTCTTCAATATCATCACCGACAGCACATCGACCTTGTCGCGTTCGACAGTGCAGCGCGGACAACTGCTGCGCCCATATCCGCAGTTCACCGGTACGTCCGCCAGTCAGGCGCCCGTGGGACATTCGACCTACCATGGCATGCAACTCAAGGTGGAACGCCGCTTTTCTTCAGGGCTGGCGTTGCTGTTCTCCTATACCTTCTCGAAGCTGATCGACAACACCGGCGACTTCGGTGGCTTCCTCGGTGCTGGCGGTTTCACCAACAACAACTGCTTCTCGTGCGACCGGTCGCTGTCGTTTCAGCACGTCCCGCACGTCGCCCGATTCAGCTATCGCTACGAACTGCCGTTTGGCATCAGCCGCAAGTACTTTAACCAGGGTGTCGCGGCCAAGGTGCTGGGCGGCTGGTCCATCGCCGGATTCCTGAGCATGGAGAGCGGTTCGCCTCTCGTGCTCGCCGGACCCAACGATTCCAATTCGTTTGGCGGCAGCCAGCGTCCCGATGCTACCGGCACTCCCGCGCGCCTGGACGGCGGGCCCACCTACGAAGACGGCGCTCTCTACTTCAACCCGGCTGCCTTCCGCCGTGCGCCGCAGTTTACTTTCGGAACCGCCAGCCGTACGGTGCCGGATGTCCTGTCGCCCGCACTGATCAACTGGGATGCACTGATCGAAAAGCGTTTCTCGATCACCGAACGCTGGGCGCTCGACTTCCGCACCGAACTCTACAACGCTGTCAACCAGGTGATTTTCGCCGGACCACAGATGAACGTCACGTCGGGCGACTTTGGGCGCATTCGGCTGAACCAGGTGAACACGCCGCGTCAGATCCAGTTTGGGTTACGCTTGAGCTTCTAATGCTGACACGGCGGAAATGGCTGGGACTGGCGGCGGGCGCGGCATTGCCGGAGAAAGCGCCCAACGTCGTCCTGATCATTTCCGACGATCACGGGTGGGGCGACTACGGATTCATGGGCCATCCCCAGATCCGCACGCCCCACCTGGACCGGCTGGCTAA
>JAEUQD010000557.1 GCA_016789925.1 Bryobacterales bacterium
CCTGTCCACGCGCGAAGCGCTGCTCAAAGGCAGCGAGCACGGCAAAGTTGTGGTTCTGGGTAATCCCAACGAATCGCAGCTTTACAAGATGGTGGCTCACGTCAGCGAACCGGGCATGCCGTTCAAGGGCAAGAAACTGCCGGAAGAGGTGATCGCGAAATTCGCGGAATGGATCCGGCAAGGCATTCCTTACGGCGAACCGCTGGCGGACGCCGACGCTGTCAGTACGGAAGAGGCTCGTAAGCACTGGGCCTTTCGCAAGCCGGCGCGCCCGGCAGTCCCCCAGGGCGCGAAGGGCAGCCCGATTGACGCATTCCTGGCTGTCGAACGCGGGAAGCGCAACCTCACCCCGCTGCCCGAGGCTGATCGCCGCACCCTTATTCGCCGTGTTTATCTCGACCTAACCGGTGTGCCGCCCAACGACCAGCAGATGGCGGCGTTCCTCGCCGATCGCAGCCCGCGCGCCTACGAGAACGTGGTCGACGAGTTGCTCAACTCGCCCCAACATGGCGAACGCTGGGGACGTCACTGGCTGGATGTCTGGCGCTACTCGGATTGGTATGGGTGGCGTGTACAGAACCAGGTGCGCTATTCGCAGCGCCACATCTGGCGCTGGCGCGATTGGACCGTCGAATCGATCAACCAGAACAAGCCGTACGACCGGATGATCGTCGAAATGCTTGCCGGCGACGAAGTGGCTCCGGCCGATCCGCAGGTCACCCGCGCGACCGGATTCCTGGGCCGTAACTGGTACATGTTCAACCGCAACGTGTGGCTCCAGGATACGGTCGAATACACATCCACGGCGTTCCTGGGAGTAACGCTCAAGTGCGCGCGCTGCCATAACCACAAGTACGATCCTATCCCGCAAGCGGACTACTATCGCTTTCGCGCCTTCTTTGAACCTCACGAAGTCCGAACGGACCGTGTGGCCGGCCAGGCGGACACGATGAAGGACGGACTGGCGCGCGTCTACGACGCCGACGCGAGTAAGCCGACCTATCGTTTTGTCCGCGGCAACGAAGCGAATCCCGATACCGCTGTTGTGCTCCAGCCCGGAGTACCCCAGTTATTCGGCAAACCCGACCTCAAGATCGAGCCTGTGCCGCTGCCGGTGGAGAGTTACTTTCCCGATGGCCGGCAGTTCGTGCCCAAGGACCTTTTGGACCAGGCGAAGGGCGAAATCGAGAAGGCAGAGACGGATTGGAAGAAGGCGAAGGAGAAGCCGGAAGCCGCTCCGTTGATCGCTGCCGCCGAAAAGCGCTTAGAAGCGGCCCGCGCGGCGATTCCAGCCTTGGAGGCGCGCATTGCCGCGGACCTGGCGGCGATGTCCACCCCCGTTCCAGAGAACGCCGAAGAACTCGCCGTGAAAGCGCGGGAGTTAGAGAAAAAGGCGAATCTCCTGAAGGCGGAGGCCGGTATCATCCAAGGCCAGTATGAGTTTGAACTGGCCAAGACCGACCCCAAGAAGTTGGGTGCGGCCACAGCGAAACTCGACGCCGCGGTGAAGGCCATACGGGAACCTGCCGAAGGCTACACGCCGATTGGTCCCAAATACCCCACCACTAGCTCCGGACGCCGCCTGGCGCTGGCCCGCTTTATTGCCTCGAAAGACAATCCGCTGACGGCGCGCGTAGCCATCAACCAGATGTGGATGCGCCACTTCGGCAAACCGCTGGTCTCGACGCTGTTCAATTTCGGCAAAAGCGGCAAAGCGCCCACTCATCCGGAGCTGATGGATTGGCTGGCGGTCGAATTCATGGAGCGGAACTGGGACATGAAAGCGATCCACCGACTGATGGTGACCTCGCAGGCCTACATGATGCAGTCTTCCGAAGGCAGGCAGGAAGCAGCGCAAGCCAAGATCGATCCCGACAATACGTATCTGTGGCGCATGAACGTGCGGCGCATGGAAGCCGAGGCGGTCCGCGATTCCATGCTGGCTTTGGCCGGACGTCTCGACCCGACCATGGGTGGTCCGGAAATTGACGAGAAGAAGGGCCACGAAGTCTACCGTCGCAGTCTCTATTTCCGTCACGCGCCGGACTTGCAGATGGACATGCTGAAGGTGTTCGATGCTGCCAGCCCCAACGAATGTTTCCAGCGCTCGGAGAGCATTGTGCCGCAGCAGGCATTGGCGCTGTCTAACTCGAAACTCAGTCTCGCGATGGCCCGGACCATCGCTGCGCAACTGCCGGCTGCGGATTTTGTGGCGGCTGCGTTTCTGCGCATCCTGGGTCGGGAAGCGACCGCCGCGGAACTGGCTGAATCGGGTAAGTACGTGGCCGAGCAGGCGGCCATGTACCGGACGGGTCAGCTAACAGCGTTTCCCACCGGCCCTGCTGCCCTGGTGAAGCCATCTGACGATCCGGAGCAACGTGCCCGCGAAAGCTTCGTCCACGTGTTGTTGAACCACAATGATTTTGTAACTATCCGGTAGGAGAGAGAGACGATGACCCGACCTCACTTATGTTCCGATCGCCGTTCCCGGCGGTTGTTCCTGGCCGACACGTCGATGGGGCTCACCGGGTTGGCTCTCGGCACGATGCTCCCCCGCAAGGCCGGCGCCAATGAAGATAACTGGCTGCCTCCCACCGGCAAACCGCATTTTGCCCCGAAAGCCAATCGCGTGATCTGGATGTTCATGCTGGGTGGCGTCTCGCACGTCGAGTCGTTCGACCCCAAACCGGCGCTCAGCAAGTATGCCGGCAAGCAGCTTTCCGAAACGCCCCACAAAGACGTTCTTTCCAATCCGCTCACGAAGGAAAACCTCAAAGCATTCGTCCCTGGACAGCATGAGATCAAGCTGACGCTGTACCCTCTGCAAACCGGCTTCAAAAAGCGCGGGCAGAATGGCGTCGAAGTCTCGGACTGGTTCCCCCACATGGGCGACATGATGCACGAAGTCGCTCTGGTACGTTCCACTTGGACCACCGACAACGACCACGGCGCGATTCTGCAGTTCCACACAGGGCGGCACATCTTCGACGGGTACCTTCCGACGCTCGGCTCCTGGGTTCATTACGGTCTGGGCTCGCTCAACGAAAACCTGCCGAGCTTCGTCGTCCTTGGCGAACCCCCGGGCGATTGCTGCGGCGGCACGGGCACGCACGGTTCGGGCTACCTTGGCCCGGAACACGCGGGCGTCTATCTCGAAACGAACCCCGATAACCCGCTCCCCTTTGTATCTCCCGGCCCTGATGTCTACAAGGAAGAGCAGCGGCGCGAATTTGAGTTTCTCAATAAGCTGAACAACCTCGCTGCCGTCGAGTATCCGTCCGATGCGGCTTTGAAGGCGCGCATCAAGTCCTACGAACTCGCGTTTCGCATGCAAATGGCAGTGCCGGAAGCCATCTCGTTCAAGGATGAAATCGAAGAGACCCAGCGGCTCTACGGTTTGGACCAGGAAGTGACGAAGCCCTTCGGCCAAGTCTGTCTCGCCGCGCGGCGTTTATCTGAGCGCGGTGTGCGCTTCGTGCAGGTCTATCACGGCGGAGCGGGCAATGCATGGGACGCGCATAAGGACCTCAAGAAGAACCATGGTGGTCTGGCCGCCAAGGTAGACAAGCCCATCGCCGGCCTGTTGCGCGACTTGAAGCAACGCGGCTTGCTGGACGAAACGCTGGTGGTTTGGGCCACGGAATTCGGCCGTACGCCGGGAGCCGAGAACTCCAACGGGCGCGACCATCATCCCTTCGGCTTCAGCGTCTGGATGGCCGGCGGCGGCATCAAGCCCGGCGTTGTTCACGGCGCCACCGACGAAATCGGGTTCCATGCCGTTGAGAACCGGCACTACGTCACCGACATCCACGCCACTGTGCTCCGCCAGTTAGGCATCAATCCGCAGAAGTTGGACGTACCCGGCCGCAAGCGCCTCGAAATCGACTATGGAAAGCCGATCCGTGAAATTCTGGCTTAGCTTTCTTCTAACCTCCACGGGCCTGTTTGCCCAACAGCGCCCTTGGGATATCGCGGCGCTCCAGTCCATCTCGACCCCCTCCGACGTCCAGATCCGGCCTGACGGCGCCGAGTATGCCTTCACGTATCAGGGCAAGGTTTACCGCGCGACCCTGCCGGCTAACGTTCGAACCGAGGTAAGTGCCGGCTCGCGTCCGCGCTATTCACTGGACGGCAAGTTCCTGGCCTGGGTTGGCGCCGACCGCCTTGTCCATACCTCCGACGGACGAACGCTCACGCAAAAGCCGGTAACTGCGTATACTCTCGCGGCTGATGGTCGCATCTATTATCTCGCGCAGGATGGCGCGGAGCAGCCCGATCCGCTTGTAGTAGGCACTTCGTCCCGTTACAACCGCCTGTTTCGGCAGGACGAACCGCTCACGAAGCCCGGCCAGCATGTCGCTTCGTTCGCCGTCTCGCCCGATGGAACCCGCATCGCCTACGCCGTTCAGCGCTCTCCGCTCAATCGGGACGTGTTTCATATCGACCTTTACGAGCTAAACCTCGCGACGAAGAAAGAGACGCCGCTGGTGGTGCAGGACGGGCGTGA
>JAEUQD010000591.1 GCA_016789925.1 Bryobacterales bacterium
GAACCCGACCGCGATTCTTCGATCACGATGTTGCCGTAGACGAGGACGCTACGGGCTTCGACACGTTCGGCGACGCGGTTCCATTCGACGGTGGAGTCTTCAGTGATGCTTTTAGGGAAGACGTCGACCAGGAGTTCGGGATCGACGGGGGTGGCGAGACGGACGAGGGGCAAGGCGGATTCGCGGCGTTGTTCGAGATCGACCGCGAGGAGGAGGGGCTTGTCTCTGAGGGTGATCGCGTGGGGCGGAATCGAAACAGTGTGGGCACGCACGATGCGGTCCGGAAATGCGCGGAGCAGCGCCCGTTTCAGATCGTCGTCGGTCTGGGGACGCAAGCGAAGTTGGCGGCGCAGGCTATCGGCCAGACGTCGCGCCTGATAGGAGGGCGCGCTTTCGAGCAGGGACAAGATGTCTGGAGAAGGTGCACGGTCGCTGGCGGACAGTGCGGCCGCGAGCTGGCAGGCGTCGGCGGACGGGCAGGCGAAGAGCAACGTGGCGAGGCGTGGATGCAGCGGCAGACGCGCCAGATCCCTGGCGTTGGTGTAGGCATCGAGGCGCTGGAGAAGTTCGTCCGCCGCCGTGATGGCGTGCGCGGGTGGGGCCTCAAACCAGGGGACAGAGGCGGCCGTGATGCCCATGACGTGGAGCGCAAGCAGGAGGGAGGAGAGTTCACGCCGGGCGATTTCGGGGATTTCGGCGTCCGGGCGGCGGTTGAAGTCCTCCTGGGGATAGAGGCGGATAACGCGACCAGCGGCAGTACGTCCGGCGCGGCCCGCACGCTGGTTGACGGAAGCTTTCGAGATGCGAGTAACCTCGAGGGTCGGGAGGCCGCTGAACGGATTGTCTCGGGCGGTGCGGACGAGTCCGGAATCGATGACGACGGTCACGCCGTCGATCGTGAGTGAGGATTCGGCGACGTTGGTCGAAAAGATTGCCTTGCGCTGGGCAGCAGGGAGCACAGCGCGGTCCTGCTCTTCGGGAGACAGGTCACCGTAGAGCGGGAGCAGGAGCAGCCGGTTGGCAAACGGTTCGGCGGCGCGCATGGCGCGGCGAATCTCAACCGAACCGGGCAGAAAGATGAGCACGTCACCCTGCATGCCGGTGGAAACCGTTTCAGCGAGGGCGGATTGGACCTGTGCTTCGAGAGGCGCGGAAGAGTGGGGACGATAGGAGATCTCAACCGGGAAAAGACGGCCTTCGGAGCGAATGACCGGGCAATGGAGATAGTCCGCGACGGAATCGCCATCGAGGGTGGCGGACATGACGACCAGACGCAGTTCCGGACGTTGACGCTGTTGGAGCCGGCGCAGCAGCGCGAGAGAGACGTCGCCATCGAGGTGGCGCTCGTGAAATTCGTCGAGGACGACGCAGGAGACGTTGCGCAGTTGCTGGTCACTAAGGAGGCGGCGCGTCAGGACACCTTCGGTAAGGAAGCGCAGGCGGGTGCGGGAGGAAGAAACATCTTCAAAACGGACCTGGTAGCCGACCGTTTCACCGAGGCGCTCGCCCATCTCTTCGGCGACCCGGCGGGCGGCCATACGGGCGGCTAAGCGGCGGGGTTCAAGGACGAGGACTTCACCGCCAAATTCAAGGAGGGCGGGCGGGACACGGGTGGTCTTACCAGCTCCGGGCGGGGCCTCCAAAACCAGGTTCGTTTCCTGCCGGAGGGCATTGAGAATTTCAGGAATGACTTCGTCAATCGGAAGGGGAAGCAACGTGTCCACCTCAGGTTAGCAGGTAAACTGAAATTCATGACGGGGCTTCTGGTGGCGCTTCTGTTCCAGGCACAGGTGGACCCAGCGCAGCTTTTTGAAGAGAAGATCCGGCCCTTGCTGGCGGCGCGCTGCTGGGGTTGTCATGGCGACGCGAAGGTGAGCGGACTGCGGCTGGATTCGCGCGAGGGCATGCTGGCGGGCGGACGACAAGGTGCGGCCTTAGTGCCGGGCGATCCCTCGGGAAGCCTGTTTCTGCGGGCCATCCGCCGAGACCATGAGCGGCTCAAGATGCCGCCGGACGGAAAGCTGGAGGATACGCAGATCGCGGTGTTGGAGGCCTGGGTGAAACAAGGGGCCGCATGGCCCGCGACGGCAACGCTGAAAGTTCGGGGCGACCGGCGAATCTCCGAAGCCGACCGGAACTGGTGGGCGTTCAGAGATTTGACCGCGCCGCGAGGATCGATTGACCAACTGGTGGCGGTGAAGCATGCCTCGTTGGGCTTGAAAGCCACGGGCCGCGCAGACCGCCGCACGCTGATTCGACGGTTATCTTTCGATTTAAAAGGCTTGCCGCCAACCCCGGCCGAGGTCGACGAGTTTGTGGCGTCAGGCGATGTGCCAAAGCTCGTGGACCGGTTGCTGGCATCGCCGCAGTTTGGTGAACGCTGGGCGCGTTACTGGCTGGATGTCGCCCGGTATGCGGAAGACGACGTGCTAGGCCTGAGCCAGGAGAAATACCCTAATGCCTGGCGATATCGAGACTGGGTGGTGGACGCCTTCAATCGCGACCTTCCCTACGATGTGTTCGTGAAGGCGCAACTGGCCGGAGATCTGATGGGCCAGCCGGAGTTGCGCGGAGGGTTGGGTTTCCTGGGGCTTGGTCCGTGGCACTACACCATCTCGCCGCCCCCACAGGCTCGCGCCGACGAACGCCACGACCGGATTGATGTCGTGAGCCGCGGACTGCTCGGCATCACTGTGGGCTGCGCCCGTTGCCACGACCACAAATTCGATCCAATTACCGTCAAGGACTACTATGCGCTAGCCGGAGTATTCGGCAGCACGGAGTATCGTGAGTATCCGCTCGCGCCGGGCGACGTCGTGGAGCGGTTTGAGGCACACCAGCAGAAGATCCGCGACAAGGAAAAGGAAATCAAGGAGTGCCTGGCGCGCAAGCAGCAGGAAGCCCAACAGGCGGCGTCGCAACGCGTGGCGGAACTGATCGAATCGGGCAACGCGAAGTGGACGAAGTATCTGGCCCGCACTGACCGAGACCACAAGTTACTCGACGGGTTGACCCCGGGCGAGATACAAAAGCTGGTTCTCGAAGTTCGGGCGGAGAAGAAGCAGATCGACGACGAGAAGCGCGCCGCCGTCGAACGGTCGCGCCCGCCCAAGTCAGCCAAGACGCGGCTGCCGAATGGGTTTGAGCTATACGACGATTTCTGCCCCGGATGCGATGTGGCGGTGCGATCGATGGAGCGCGACCGCTACGTGTTGTGGCGCGACCTCTTCCAGGAGCGGGTGGGGGTAATGTGGGTGGCCGAAAAGGATCTGCCTGACCAGGGTGAGTTACAGCGGCTGCGCGCGGACTTGGACGAGTTGAAGAAAGCGGCTCCACCACCCTATCCATTCCTGCACGGCGTGGCCGATAAGGAGCGCACGACGAACCTGCGGGTTGCCTTGCGGGGCGACCCGTACAAGCTGGGCGAAGAGGCTCCGCGGCGCTTTCTGGAAGTGCTGTCGCCAGGTGAACCGGAGGTATGGTTACAGGGAAGCGGGCGTCTGGAACTGGCTGAGGCGATTGTGCGTCAACCGGTGGCCGCGCGAGTTGCGGCCAACCGCATCTGGATGCACCTGATGGGTCGGGGCATCGTGGGGTCGCCATCCAACTTCGGACGGTTTGGCGAACGGCCGACGAACGGGCCGCTGCTGGAATATCTCGCGGCGCGGTTGCGGCAGCAAGGATGGTCAGTAAAGAAGCTGATTCGGGAGATCGTGCTGTCGGAGACTTACCAGCGGTCGAGCGATCACCTGGCATCGAGCGAGTCGATCGATGCAGACAACAAGCACTTTTGGCGTGCCAACCGCAGGCGTCTGGATGCCGAGGCGTTACGCGATGCGCTACTGGCCGCCGGTAACAACCTCGAGCCGGCTTTAGGCGGCCCTTCCGAGGATCTCGGCCCCGCGACTCGCCGGCGTACGATCTACGCTAAAGTGAGTCGTTTCAAGCTCAACGAGACCCTAAGCCTCTTTGACTTTCCAGCGCCTTCAATTACCGCGGAGAAGCGGGTGGTCACGCATGTCCCGCTTCAGCAGTTGTATTTCCTCAATAATGACTTCATCAGCCGCCAGGCGGTCGCGTTTGCCGCTCGCGTGAACGGCGACGTGAGAGCAGCTTACCGGATTCTCTATGGCCGTGATCCAAAGCCGGAAGAGCACCGGTTGGCCGCGGACTTCCTCCGCGAAGGTCCATGGCCAGACTACGCACGAGTGCTACTTGCTTCCAATGAATTCCTGTTTGTGGACTGAACTGTGACGCGACGCCAGATATTAGCCCAGATCGGCGGCGGATTCGGTATGGCGGCCTTTGGCGCCACTGCGCAGAGGACGCACCATGCTCCGCGCGCCAAGCACGTTATCTTTCTCTTTCTCAACGGCGGCCTGTCGCAGGTGGACACCTTTGACCCGAAGCCGGCGCTCTCCAAGTACCACGGCTCACCGATGCCGGGCGGAAACCCTCGCACCGAGCGCACCACCGGCAATCTGTTGAAATCGCCATTCGCGTTCCAGCGGTGTGGGCAAAGCGGTATTGAGGTGAGCGAGATCTTTCCGGAACTCGGCCGTACGATCGACGACGTCTGCGTCATCCGGTCCACGCACACGGCAAACCCCATCCACGAATCGTGCCTGTTCATGATGAACAGCGGCGACATTCAGGCTGGCCGTCCGTCGATGGGTTCCTGGCTGACCTACGGACTGGGCACGGAGAACCAGAATCTGCCCGGCTTCCTGGTGCTGTGCCCTGGGGTGCCGGTGGTCGGGCCGCCACTGTGGAATTCGGCGTTTCTTCCGGCGGCGTTCCAGGGCACGCATATCCGCAACGATGAAAAGGACCCCGCCAAGCTGATTCCCAATCTACGTGGCGCGCAGGCGGGCAGCGATCGCCAGCGGAGACAGGTGGATCTGCTCGCGAGGTTGAACCAGTTGCACGCTGCGGAACGCGCAGGCGACCCGGAACTGGAGTCGACCATCCAGTCGATGGAAGTGGCGTTCCGAATGCAAACGGAAGCGCTGGAAGTCTTCGATTTGAAAAAGGAGCCCGAAAGCGTCCGGGCGGAATACGGAGAGGGCGATTTCGCGCGCGGATGTCTCCTGGCCCGGCGCCTGGTGGAACACGGCGTCCGGATGGTGCAGGTGTACTATGGCAACGGCCAACCGTGGGACAATCACGACGACATCATGGTCCACAAGAAGCTGGCGGCGAAATCGGACCGGCCGATTGCGGCGCTGCTGCGCGATTTGAAACGCCGCGGGTTGCTGGGGGAGACCCTGGTGATCATCGGCAGCGAGTTCGGACGGACGCCATCGGTGGAGAACAGCGCGGCGGTATCGGTACAGAACGGACGGGACCACAATCCCTACGGGTTCACGACGCTGATGGCGGGCGGCGGGATTCGCGGTGGAACGGTATACGGCGGCACGGACGACTTTGGGTTCAAGGCAGTCGACAAGCCGGCCCATGTCCACGACCTGCACGCGACAGCGCTTCACCTGCTGGGCCTGGATCAAACGCGACTCACGTATCGCTACAGCGGGCGTGACTTCCGCCTCACGGACGTGGCCGGAAATGTTTTGAAGGAGATCATCGCTTGAAGAAGCTTTGGAAAGACGATGCGGCGCTGTTCGCGCTCGCCAAGCAGGAGTTGTTCACCGCCGTGGTCGGTGACGTGATGGACAAGCTGGGGTTGCGAAGGCAATTCCTGCCCCCAGCCATCCAGCCATTGCGGCAGGACATGGTGACCATCGGACGTGCCATGCCCGTGCTGGAGGCCGATTGTTTTGAAGAAGGCAGGAAGCCCTTCGGCTATATGCTCGAAGCACTCGACGACTTGAGGACCAACGAGGTTTATGTGTGCGCCGGGGCATCACCTACCTATGCGCTTTGGGGCGAGTTGATGAGCATTCGGGCAATGAAGTTGGGCGCGGTGGGCGCCGTGATGGACGGCTATTCACGCGACACGCACGGTATTCTGTCGCTTGGCTTTCCAACGTTCTCGCGAGGCTGCTATGCGCAGGACCAGGGACCGCGCGGCAAGGTGATCGAATTCCGGGTACCCATCGAAATGGAAGGCGGAGTCCGCATCGAGCCGGGCGACATTGTTTTCGGTGACCTGGACGGTGTGTGCGTCATCCCGAAAAAGGCGGAGCGCGACGTCTTCGCCAAAGCCCTGGAAAAGGCGCGTGGGGAAAAACTGGTGCGTAAGGCCCTGGAGGACGGAATGGGCGCCGCCGAGGCGTTTCAGAAATTCGGGATTATGTAGCAGAAAACAGGCGTGCCGCCGTGCCCCAAAGGATGTGGGCCTTGGCGGCCTCCGGCACGTTCAGGGTCAGGATCTTGCCCAGTTCCGTTGCGGCGGACTCGGGCACGTCCGACCCGATCATGCAACGCGTGGCCGGCACCGAATCAAGAACTTCCGCGATGTGATGCGGCATTAGGCTCGATAATTCGAGAAAGATATTGGAGCAGACGCCGGCCGCGACGATCGCTTCCAGGTAGTAGACGCTGCCGCCGCAGTGGCCCAAAACGATGCGCAGGTCGGGATATCGCGTTGCCGGAGCGATAAACAGGGACGGCAGCGCGAACGGGACGCCTGATCCCGTGTGCGCGATCACAGGCAATCGGTGTTGGAGCGCGGTCTCAAAAAAGAAATCCGACCGGCGTGAAACCGGATTAAGGCCATGGTACTGGGGCTGCAACTTGATCGCGGTGAATCCCAGGGCTACACAGCGGTTCACCTCTTCGCGGAAGTCGCCGGCGGCAAGGAACGGCGGCACGCAGGCTGCGGCGGCAAAGCGGTCAGGCGCCGACTGGAGCGCGGCTGCGATCTCATCGTGCGCCTGGCGAAAATCTTCCACCACCGGAAACGGAATCAGCAGCGATTTCTCGATGTGCTGCGAATCCATATGGCGCAGCATGTCGTCGACACTCCAGCGGCGTCCACTATGCCGGGCGGCGCCCAGATGAGTGTGGGCGTCGTAGACGCGAATGCCGCCGATCACAGGGCGTCCGCGACGGCGCGTCCCATCTCGGCCGTAGTGAGGCTGCCGCCGAGGTCGCGAGTGGCAAAGGAGGCGTCGGCGGTTAGACGTTCGATGGCGCGCTGAATGAGTTCCGCGCCTCGCTTGGTTTCTTCATGACCCAACCAATCAAGCATCATCGCCGCGGAAAGAATAGCCGCCAGCGGGTTGGCAATTCCCTGCCCTGCGATGTCGGGTGCGGATCCATGAGATGGCTGGAACACCGCATGATGCTCCCCGATGTCGCCCGACGGCGCCATCCCCATGCCACCGACGATTCCTGCCGCCAGGTCCGATAGGATGTCGCCAAACATGTTTTCAGTGACAATCACGTCAAACGCTTCCGGCTTCTGTACCAGGTACAGAGCAGCGGCATCGACGTAGATCCGCTCGGTGCTGACGTCAGGAAACTCCAGGGCAATGCGGTCGAAAATCGAGCGGAAGTAGGCCATCGAAGGCAGCACATTGGCCTTGTCGACAAGCGTCAACAAACCGCGCCGGCGCCGCGCGTGACGGAACGCCGCCCGGAAAAGGCGTTCCGAGGCGCGCCGCGAAATGCGCAGGGTGTCGCGCACTTCCAGAACGTCTTTGCCATAGCCGTTCTTCCGGGAAAAGAACAGTCCCTCGGTGTTCTCGCGATAGATGACAAGGTCCACATCGATGCCGCTCTTCTTGAGCGGTGTGTGAGCCGGATTGTACAGGCGGATCGGACGCACGCCGGCGTACAGGTCCAACTGCTCGCGCAGATCCAGTTGCGGCGCCATTTCCGTCCCTGAAGGCCAGCGGACTTCCGGCATCCCCATGGCGCCCAGCAGAACGGCGTCAGAATCGCCGCACGCCCGCAGAGTCGCCCCGGGCAGGGGATCGCCCGAGCGCAGGAATTCGCCGGCGCCACAGGGGTGCTCGGAGAATTGAAATTCAACGCCGTTGAGCTTGGGTTGGAGCGCTTCAAGGACACGGACCGTCTCGGCGATGACCTCCGGGCCAATCCCGTCGCCGGGCAAAACCGCGATCCGGAACTTGCGCACGGCGGCTTCAGGCGCTTCTTGGGTGGGTGCTTCGATGGGAGTTTCCGTCACAAGGGCTAAGCAACGATGATACGGCATTCCGCGCAATGTAAGATAACCCTATGTTTATCAGGCATTTCGTTGTGGGCCTGCTGGCCGTTTCCGCGGCCGCCCTGGCTGCTACTGTCGAGTTGCTCCCCGCGGACATCAAGTTTGACGAGCCTTTCGGTGTCGCCTTCGACAAGGCGGGAAACACCTGGGTGATCGAATTCAAAGGCAACCGCCTGATCCGCCTCGACAAGGCAGGAAAGGCCAACGTTGTCGCTGAAGGGTCGGCCTTCCGCGAACCCCACGGCGTGGTGATCAACCACGAAGAGCAAATCTTTATCGCCGACACGCACAACAACCGGGTTCTGAAGATGGATGTCGCTACCGGAAAGACTTCAACGGTCGCGGGCAATGGAGAAAAGGGCTTTTCCGGCGATGGCGGCCCGGCGACCAAGGCCGCCTTCAATGGCATCTTCGCGATCGACCTTTCCCCGAAGGGCGACATGCTCTATATTGCCGATCTCTCCAATCGCCGCGTTCGCCGGGTCGACCTTCGCTCCGGTATCGTCACTACCGTGGCCGGCAATGGCGAAAAGGGAGTCCCGGTTGACGGAGCGAAGGGCGCGGAGAGCCCGCTCGTCGATCCAAGAGCCGTAACGGCGGATGGCAAGGGGAACGTTTATATCCTGGAGCGCGGCGGAAATGCCCTGCGGGTAGTCGACAAAGCGGGCAGGATCCGTACTCTTATCAAGCCCGGCGACATCACACCCGACTTAAAGGGTCCCAAGCACCTCTGTCTGGACCGCAATGGCGATGTCATCATCGCCGATGCCGAGAATCACCTGGTACGGCGTTTCAGCATCAAGACCGGGAAAACAACCACCGTCGCGGGAACGGGCGAGAAGGGCGATCGCATCGACGCGGCCAATCCCAGGCAAACGCTCTTGAACCGGCCGCATGGCGTGTTTGTTCACAAGGATGGCACGCTCTATATTACCGATAGCTATAACCACCGAATCTTAAAGGTCAGAGGTTTCTGAAAATGCTAGACAGAAGGGAATTTCTTGCTTTGGCGAGTGCGGCCGGAGCCATGGCGCAGACCGGCCCGCAAGCGATCGCGGAGCCACACTTTCCGAATCGCGTGTGTCAGTTTGTGTGGCGCAATTGGGAGTTAACGAATACCGAGAGGATGGCCGAGGTGCTCAAGACCTCGCCACGCAACGTGCTGCAACTGGGGACGCAGATGGGTTTGCCGGAGAAACGGCAGATCACTGCCGACCAATTGCGGCGGATCTATGTGACGGTGATTCGCCAGAACTGGCACCTGCTGCCTGTGGAGCAGTTGACCCAACTGCTTGGCTGGGACCGTGAGCGTTTTGACTTCACATTGAAAGAAGACGATTTCCTTGACCATAAACTCGGTCGCGATAAGCCTGTGTGTGAACCGGTGATCTACCAGCCGCTCAGCCGCGCCGAGCAGCAGGGCGTCGCTCAGATCAAGCGGATTGTCGGCGAGGTGTTCGGGGCGGAAATCCGGCGTAAAGGGCAGGACCTGTTCCACTTCGTGTCGGAACTGAGCGATGCCCGCTATCCCTCGCTGCGCAACCCCGCTGTCAAAGCGGAGACGGGCGAGGTTGACCTTTCCGCCGGATGGACCGTCGCGCCAGCGGCTGACGAGCGGCTTCAGCGGGCGGGCAGCCGCCTGGAACGCTACCTGAGAGATGCGTTTGGTGCACGCACTGGAGGCGACAAGAAGATTGTCCTCGCGATTCTGCCCGGTTTGCAGGGTTCCCGCACGGCGGTAGGCGAAACAGAGGTGCGAGTCGAGGCGGCGGACATGGCCGAGCTGATGCAAGCCGTGTACTCCCTACTGGACAGGATGGAGGAACGCGAAGCACCGGTGCTGACAAAAGGCACCACGGAGCGGCGCACCGTCTGGTCGCCCCGGTACCTTTACTCCTACTTCGCCCTCTACGGCGATCCGTTGATGGAACCGGAAGCAGATCCGTTTCCGGATGCCTATCTCGAGAAACTGGCGCGCGTGGGAATCAATGGGGTTTGGCTACAGGGCGTGCTCAACACGCTGGCGCCGTCGCCGACCTTTCCGGAGTTCGGCAAGGGATCGGAGACGCGGCTGAAGAATCTGAATGCGATGGTGCGCCGGGCGGCCGAATACGGCGTGAAGGTGTACCTGTATCTCAACGAACCGCGTTCGCTGCCAGCCGAGTTCTTCGAGAAACACCCGGGGATGCGCGGGTCGCATCACCAGGGGCTTTACTCGATGTGCACCAGCGTCAAGGAGGTTCGGGACTGGATTGCCAACTCGCTGGAGCATGTCTTTAGAAATGCGTCGGAGTTGGGTGGGGTCTTCACGATCTCGATGTCGGAGAATCACACGAACTGCTTCTCGCACGGTGGGGCCTGGGCGGTGAAGCCACCCAACGCAGGTGATTGTCCCCGCTGCAACAAGCGCGAGGCAGCCGATGTACTGGCTGAGTTATTCACCGCCATGCGCGACGGCATTCGACGTGTCAGCGCCACCGCCGATGTCATCCATTACGATTGGGGCTGGCCCGATGAGATGGTGCCCCCGCTGTGCCGCAAACTGCCTTCGGATTCACGCATCCTCAGCATCAGTGAGTGGAGCAAGCCGGTGGAAAAGGGCGGTGTCAAGACAGTGGTTGGTGAGTACTCGATCTCGGTGGTGGGTCCTGGTCCACGCGCCACGCGTAACTGGGAGGCCGCCCGCAACGCGGGTCTCACTAACATCGCCAAAGTACAGTGGAATAACACTTGGGAGATCTCCGCCGTTCCCTATATTCCGGTTCCTCAGCTTATCATCGACCATTGCGAGAATCTGCGGAAGGCGGGAATCAGCGGGCTGATGGCGTCATGGACGTGCGGTGGCTACGCCTCTCCCAATCTGGCCGCGGCCAAGGCCTATTACTTCGATCCCGTGCCACCGCGTGAACAGGTTCTCACTCAGATTGCGCGTCAGCGCTACGGGATCGCCGCCGCACCGCTGGCGATTGCAGCCTGGCAGCAGTTTTCCGACGCCTTCCAGGAGTTTCCCTACGGCGTAGCCGTGTACGTCATACCCGTGCAGCACGGTCCGGCCAACTTGCTGCGCACTCGCCCAACGGGCCACCGCCCGGGCATGATTCTGTTTCCTCACGATGGCTTGAAGGCCTGGTGCGGACGGTATCCTACGGAGGTGGTGCAGTCGCAGTTTACGAAAATGGCGGCGCGTTGGAAAGTGGGGCTAGCCCAGTTCGAGAAGGCTGCAGCGGCTGCTTCCTCAGCGAAACGGCGGAACGCCGCGATCGACCTTGCCATCGCCAGAACGTGTTACCACCACTTTCAGAGCGTAGCCAACCAGGTGGAGTTTTACCGGCTACGCGAGGCAGGGTCGAACGATAAGGCACGGATGCGAGCCCTGACGCAAAGTGAGATCCAGCTGGCGCGCGAACAGTTTCCGGTGGCGCGCGACTGGTCGGTCATTGGCTACGAAGCGTCGAACCACTACTACTACACGCCTCTCGACTTAGTGGAGAAGGTGCTGAACTGCCGCCAAATCCTGGAGGAACTCAAAGGATGACCTGGGTATTCTTGTTGGCGCTCGCCGCCCCGGTTATCGAGTGGCGCGCCGAACACGCCCGCCCCGATCCGTTCGGCGCCACCGTGGCCGTGGACAAGGCGGCTGAACCCAGGCTGGTCAAATGGCGGTCGGCACGGGGCGCCTATGCCTCCGCCCATCTTGTGGTTCGCGCGGCAGACTACACACTCACCATCGAATCGCCCTTTCCAGTTGACGTGTATCGCGAGTGGTTTCACCAGATCCACGGCGTCTTCTACCCCGATGCGCTCATTCCCGTGACGCTACCCTTGCAGGCTCGAATCCCTGATCCAGACAACAAGATCGAGGGACAGACGGCGCGAGCCTATTGGGTGGATGTGTGGGTGCCTGCGGACGCGAAGCCAGGAACTTATACAGTGACGGCGAAGGCAGGGAGCGAAATTGCCGACGCTACGCTCACGGTGACACAGACGGCTACTCCTGCCGGCGACACTCTCTCGATTGACCATAATTCGTACGGGTCGTCATTTCTGGCCGAACAGTACCCTAAGTTAGCAGCACAATACGGCGAAGAGTGGACACAGAGCGATGCATTCTTCGAGCTGATTCACGCCTACCACCGGCTGTTCTATGAACACCGCGGAATCTTCCACCAACTGGGATATGGACACGGCGGGAAGGTGGCTCCGGAGTTCGCTCCGGAACTCACAGGCAGCGGCCGGAACCGGAAGATTGCTTCCTGGTCGTTGTACGACCGGCACTATGGGCCGCTGCTGGATGGTTCGGCGTTCGCGAAGACACGCCGCGGCGCGCAGCCCATCCCGTTCGTCTACCTGCCCATCACTCCCGAATGGCCCGCATCGTTTGTCAATTGGGGAGAACCCGGTTACGAAACCGAATTCGTCAACGTAGTTCGGGAGATGGAGAAGCACTTCCGCGAGAAGGGCTGGACCAAGACAAGGTTCGAGTTGTTTTTCAATCATAAGAAGCGGTATAAAGCCTTCCCGTGGGATGGTGACGAGGTCCGGTTCCTCGAAGACGACGCGTACTTTAAGGAGTACTGGCGCCTGTGGCGGGCGGCGATTCCGGGCGCCTCACCGGTGAAGTTCGTCTTTCGATCGGATTCCAGTTGGGCTCTGGAGCAGCAGGTAAAGGATCTGGAGGGTATAGTGAACTTCTGGGTCTGCTCTTCGGGCATGCTGTCGTGGATGCCGGAGACGGCTCGGCAAGCCAAGACTAGAGGCGACATTGTGTGGCACTATTCGGGGCCGCCGGCCATCCAGGAGAAGTCGACCGCCATTACTCAGCATCTGATGCGTGCGTGGGTTTGGGATATCGACGGTTATATTCACTGGTTGACCGTTGCGCCCGGTAGGGATCCGTGGTTCGCGTCGACGGGCTCGGATACGGGACTCGTGTATTCGGGCGAACGATTCGGGATTGAGATGCCGCTGGCATCGATCCGGCTCAAGTTACAGAGGAACGCGCTCCAGGACCTGGCTGTACTCGACCGGAGCAAGGTAGCCGCCGCGGTGAAGGCCTATAACGGCACCACGCCGGACCAGTGGTGGAACCCCCGCCCGGCCATAGCGGACGGTCCTCCAAACGCCGTGAACAATGCCGATATCGGCGATGCTGCCCGCCCTGCAAACAGGCTCTTACGACGTACCGATGCGGCCGCCTGGCAGCGCCTTCGGGAGGTGATTCCATGATGTTTTCCCTGTTGTTGTTGGCCACGGGTCTTGAGCCAACGCTCCTGGACGTGGCCCGTGTGGCCGCCGTGATGGTGGATGGCGAAGAGTGCAAGCGGATCGTGAAAAAGGAAGCGATTCACGAGATGTTTCACCCAAACCCCCGCGACAAATGGAGCGCGAGCGACAACTACACGGTCCACCATGAACCTTACATTCGGGTGAAGAAGACACTGCTGCGGCTCGCGAAACTGGCGAACGTCCCGTGCGATGTCAACCTGTGGATGCCGTTGCCGCAGGGCAAGGTTCACATCGTAATTCGGAACACGAACGAGATGTCGCAGTTCTGGCCGTGGGGCGTTCTGTTTCAGGACACGCCGGAACCGATGAAGAAGGTGTTCGCGAACGGCGAGCACGTTACCGTGAAACAGCGGCCGGGAATGATTTCGGTGCTGGCGCCCGTCCGCGACTCGCTGGGAGACATTGTCGCTCTCGTGGAGGTGGTTGGTATGGAGAAGGCGAACCGCCATGAAAACGTCAAGTAAGTTGGTTTGGCTGCTGGCCGCCGGCATGTTTGCCCAGGACCTGGAGCCGCTTTTGGAGAAGGTGAGATCCGCCGTGCGGCCGCAGAACGCGATGAAGTATATGCGGGAGGTGCATTCGACCGACCGCTGGAGCACATTCCCCAAGTATGCCGAGACCGCAGAATATCTGAAGCGGACGATGACCGCGGCGGGTCTCCAACGGGCGGAGGTGGTGAAGGCGCCCGCCGACGGCGCGACGCAGTATGGCTACTGGACGATGCCGCTGGCGTGGGATGTCAAGTCAGCCACCCTCGATATCATCGAACCCGTCCGCGAGCAACTCGCCGATTTCGAAAGAGTGCCGGCCTCATTGGGAATGTGGAGCGGCGGTACGCCACCGCAAGGATTGGAAGGCGAGCTAGTCGAATACGCCAAGGGCGCAGACATGAAAGGAAAGCTCGTGCTGACTTCCCAGAATGCCGGACCCCTCAAGTGGGAGTTGGTGCAGGCCGGAGCCTTAGGCGCCGTAAACGCCTTTTCGGAGAACCCGAAGCTGGCGGACGACCGGCAGTGGGTGAACTCCTGGGGCGACTATGGGTGGGCCTTCACAAAGAAAAGTACGCCGCTCGTGTGCTTTTCCATTACACCCCGGCAGGCCGAGAAGCTGCGCGGCTTGTTGAAGAAGGGCAAAGTCAAGTTACGTGCCAAGGTGGATGCGAGGCATTACGAAGGGGACTATCCCTACGTCACGGGCGTGGTTCCCGGACTGACCGACGAAGAGGTCCTCACGCTGGGACACTCCGCCGAGCAGGGCGCTCACGACAATGCAACCGGTGTTGCCGCCATGGTGGAATCGCTGGCTACTCTCCGCCGCCTGATCGCGGCGGGCAAGTTACCAAAGCCGCGCCGCACCATTCGGATGCTGGCCATGCCTGAGTATTACGGCACACACCACTACCTGGCCACTAACCCTGAACGCGTCAAGCGTACTGTAGCGGCCATGTGCCTGGACACTCCGGCCGCCTCCTACGACCTGCCGGGCACGGAATACACCTGGTATCTCAATCCATGGTCTGGCTACGCTTACACCGATCCTTTCATCGTGAAACTCGCGGCGACTTACTTCCCGACGGTTGGCCG
>JAEUQD010000613.1 GCA_016789925.1 Bryobacterales bacterium
CATCAGACCCACCAGCGTCGCCAGCGACGTCATCAGTACCGGCCGCAGTCGAACCCGGCACGCCAGCGCCACCGCATCGCGAACCTCCATGCCGTCACCGCGCAGCCGGTGCGTAAATTCCACAATCAGAATGCTGTTCGAAACCACGATGCCCACCATCATCACCACGCCCATCAGCGACTGCACGTTCAGCGTTGTATCGGTCGTGTATAACGTGATCAATACGCCCGCCAGGCCCGTCGGCACCGCCAGCAGAATCAGCAACGGATCCACGAAGCTCTTGAATTGCGCGACGAGAATGAGATACAGCAGCACCAGCGAGAGCAGCAGACCTAGGCCGAAGCTGCGGAACGAAGCACGCATGCCTTGCACCATCCCGCGCAAATCGATGCGCGTGCCCTCAGGCAGTTGGATGGCCGCGATCAGTTTGTCGATCTCGTTTGCCACCGTGCCCAGATCCTCGCCTGTGAGGCCGACAAAGATGTCGATGGTCCGGCGCAACTGGTAGTGGTCCACCTCGGTGGGGGCGTCGATGCGAGTGACCTCGGTGATGGCATCCAGGCGCGTTGGACGCTGCGTCAGCGCCGACCGCAAGGGAATGCCGCCGACATCCTCGATACTCTTGATCTCGGTCTCGGGATACTGAACCGTCAGCAGATAGTCCAGCCCCGTACGCGGATCGATCCAGATACTGGGGGCGATCATCTGGTTGGACGACAGCGCGGTAATCAGGTTGCTCACCACTTCTTTCTGGCTCAGGCCCAGTTGACCCGCTCGTTCGCGGTCGATATTCAAACGCAGCCCGGGATAGTCCAGGTCCTGCGGTATATAAACGTCGCTCACGCCCTTGAGATCGCGAATGCGGCCGGCAAGCTCGTTGGCGATCCGGTAACTGGTCTGCATGTTCGCCCCGCTCACCTGCACATCGATTGGCGCGGGCAAACCCAGATTCAGAACCGCGTCCACCAACCCGCCAGACTGGAAGAAGGCCGTCACATCAGGGATCTCCGCTTGAATGCGCCGTCGCACCCGGTCCATGTATTCGTAACTGCCACCCTTGTGGCCTTCCTTGAGTGACGTCTGGACCACGGCCGTGTGCGCGGCCGAGTTACTCGTGTAGATCGCCGAGAAACCCGGAGTAACACCGATATTGGCGACGATGATATTCAGATCTTCCGGCCTCACCTCGTCGCGAACAATCTGCTCCACGCGCCTGACGTAATCTTCAGTCCCCTCCAGGCGCGTCCCGGAGGGAGCTTTCAGGTTTACTACAAACTGCCCGGAATCCGTCCGTGGAAAGAATGCCACACCCAGCCGCGGATACAGCAGCAGACTCACAAAGAAGATGGCCAGCAGTGCAGCCACGGTCGTTGCGGGAACGCGAAGCGCGATGCCCACCAGCGCGTCGTACCCCTTCAGCAGTTTTTCAAACTGCCGGTTGAACCACGCGTGAAACCCGCGCGATTCGCCATGCGGCGACCCTTCTGCCTTCAACAGCCGCGAACAATACAGCGGCACCACCGTCATTGCCACCGCGTATGAAGCAAACAGCGCAAGGACAACAGCGGCAGCCAGCGCGGCAAATAGGAACCGGCTCACTCCGTACAGGAACAGCACCGGAAAGAACACCACCGCGGTGGTCAGCGTGGCGGCCAGCACCGGAAGGGCAACTTCACTGCCTCCAATAATGGATGCCGATAGCGGCGTTTCGCCCAGTTCCAGATGCCGGTAGATATTCTCCAGCACTACTACCGAGTTATCGATCAGACGCGAAAACACCAGCGCCAATCCGCCTAGCACCATCGTGTTGATCGAACTCCCGCCGGCCCACAAACAGATAAACGTCGTCAGCACTGAAAGCGGGATCGAGAGGAACACCGCCACGGTGGCGCGGAACGAGCCCAGAAAGAACAGGATCATCAACGACGTGAGAAACAACCCGATAGCACCTTCGTGAATCAGCGTCTCGATGGCCTGGCGCACAAACTGCGCCTGGTCGAACACCACCTTCGTGCTGATTTCCTTAGGGATTTCGGTGAGGCCCGCCACTGCATCCCGAACGCCATCCACGACGGCGATCGTATTCGTGTCGCCACCCTGTTTCAGAATCGGCAGGTACACCGCGCGCGAGCCGTCCACGCGCACCACGCTGCTCTGGATCTGCGAGGCGTCCTGCGCCGAGCCCACGTCGCTCAGCCTCACCACCGCGCCTTGGGCTACCTTCACGGGAACCCCGCTCAAGTCGCGGACCCCGCTCACAATGCTGTTCGTGAAGATACTGTAGTCGTAAGGACCGATCTTCGCGCTTCCCGACGGCAGAATCACGTTCGCGTCGTTCACCGCGCGAACCACGTCCATCGGGCTCAACTGGTAGGCATCGAGCTTAACTGGGTCGACATACACCATCACCTGCCGGTACTTGCCGCCGAACGGCGGCGGAATCGACGCCCCGGGTACGCTGGCGATCTGGTTGCGGATATTATACTGGCCCTGGTCGCGAAGGTCGGCTTCGTTCAGGTCCTCGCCTTTGACGGTCACCAGGCACACGGGGAGGCTCGATGCGTCGAACTTGAGTACCACGGGAGGCAGCGTGCCCGGCGGCAGGCGCCGCAACTGCGCCATCGACAGGTTGGAGATGTTGTTCACGGCCGCATCGGCGTCGGTGCCGGGCTGGAAATAGACCTTGATCACGCTGGTGCCGGGCATTGATCGCGACTCGATATGTTCCACGCCGCTGGCCAGCGTGAAGAAGCGCTCAAAACGCCCGGTGATATTGGTTTCAATCTGCTGCGCGGGCATGCCGCTGTAGAACGTCGCCACCACCACAACCGGGATGTTGATCGCAGGAAACATGTCTACCGGCAGCCGCGTCACCGCCGTGAAGCCCACCACCACCAGTACCAGGCAGATGACGATGATGAAGTAAGGATTGGTAATCGAGAACTTAGACATGAAAGCTAAGCGCCTCCCTGCGAGGGCGCGGGCAGCACCACGAGTTGGCCCGTCCGAAGCCGGTTTTGTCCGGCCGTCACTACAATGTCACCCTCCGCCAAGCCTTCCAGGATCTCAATCCCCTCGGCTGACTGAATCCCCGCTTTCACCGGTTTGATCGCGATCCGCTTTTCCGCATCCACGACGTACACCTGCGGGCGCGTCGACAAGTTCACCACCGCCTGCTGCGGAATCACCAGCGCATCGTTCCGCCGTTCCAGAACGATGTCAGTCTCGGCGAACATACCGGCTTTCAACAGAAGGCGCGGATTCGGAACGTCGATTTCGGTTTCCATCGTGCGGCTGGAAGTGACCACGCGATTCGAAAAGCGTGCCACCGAGCCCGAGAACGTTTGGTTCAGCGTGGGCACCCTGACCGCGACGCGGCTGCCCAGTTGCACCGAAGGAATGGCCGACTCCGGAAGCGGAACCACCAGCCGCAGCCGCTGGTCATTCGACAGCCTCACCACCGGAGTGGCCTGCGACGATGTACCCGCCGGAATCATCGCCCCCGGATGGACATAGCGGCGGGTGATCACGCCGGCGAACGGAGCTGTGATGCGCGAATAGGCTTCGATCATTCGTGCACGGCTTTCCCCGGCGGCCGCCGCCCGCACCTGCTGTTGCGACGCGGCCAGCGCTGCGCGCGCCGCCTCCACCTGTTCCCTGGCCGCGTCCGCGCGCGTCTTGGCCTCGTCGATCTCCTGCTGGGCGATCAGGTTGGGCCGCGACTTCAACACCGCCGACAACCGTTCAAACGACAGTTGGGCCAGCTTCGCCGTCGTTTCCGAACGCTGCAAATCCACTCTCGCCCGCACCACGTCGGCTTCGCTCCGAGCCCTTCCGGCGGCGGCCTGCGCGATGTCCTCGGTCATTTCGGGCACTTCCAGCGTGGCCAACCGCTGTCCCTTTTGCACCCGATCGCCCACGTCCACCGTGATCTCGCGCAAAAAGCCCGCCACTTTGGCATGCAATTCCACTTCTTCAAAAGGACGGAACTCCGCCGACAGCGTCATCTGGCGCTGAATGGGTTGGCGGCTGGCGACCGCGGTGGCCACGGGGGTGGCCTTACTCTCCGCGGTCCCCGCGCCGGCGGTTGTGCCGGGGGGCGCTTCACGGGAGCAGGCAGCAAGCAATACAACACTGGTTGCGATGCCGCAACGGTAGAGGACAGACACGCTGATACCTCGCTATTTGAGTTCGTTGATCTTTGTTCGAAGACGGTCGAGTGAGAACTGAGATGAGCGGCACGTGTCGAGAATCTGGCGCTCCTGCGCCGCGATCCGGTCGACTCGTGCCGGAATGTCGGGGGCGATGTCGGGCGGAATAGTGAGCAGCCCGTGACGGTCGCCATGCAGCAGGTCGCCAGTGGCGATCGGCAGGCCCGCGATCTCCACCGGATCGCCAAGGCTCACAATGTGGGCGTAGGAATGCGAAACGCACAACGCGCCGCAATAGACTTGAAAGTCGAGGCCCATCAGCGCTTGCGTGTCGCGCACCGCCCCGTTCGTAACAGCGCCAATGCAGCCGAGTGCGCGGAGGATGTTGATGTGGACCTCGCCCCAGATCGCACCCAAGCCCGGCTGGTCGCTAATGTCCTGCAACACCACAATCCGCGGCGCGGGCAAGGTGAGAATGAAGTTCCACCAGTCCGTCCGGTCGTAGTAGCTGTGTCCGCGCGGCGGCGGGCCCGTCGTCCGGAACCGGCCAGTCACCGCATAACCGGCAATCGGCTTCACCTCGGGAAACAGCGCCCGCAAACCGGGACCGGTGAAGCCTTCGTTGTGCAGCCGCACACCGAACGTCTCCACGGCATTGCTGACGCTACAGGAGTCATATTTGCGAAGAGTTCGAAGTTGCTCTTCGGAAAGGGGATCCATGGGAACCGTCCTCCAAAATACCGTCGCTCAGTCGAACGTGTGACTAAACGGCAGGCATCGGTGGAGGCCGGAGGAAGGTAGGCGGATAGACCAGCAGAACGGTTGACAGGCGAGGAGGGAGAAGGACAACAACAGGCTCGGCAGGCTCGGGCTTCACCAGTAAAGGCCTGGGAGCAGCGGCCGGCAATTCCGCATCCACCGCAACCTTTGCCCGCGCCTCCATCAGTTTGACGGATTTGACGAGATACCGCTTTTCCAGCGTCTCCTGGCCGTACCAACTGAGTCTGGCGTAGGTGGCCAAAGCAAACACAAGCAGCGATAGCACGCAAAGAGCAAGCCTCTTCGCCACGCCCGGTGCTGATTGAGGAGTGTTCACTTTAGCCTGGTGTTTTACTTGTACCTCGATTGCATACGCCGGGTCAATCCCGCGCAGAGGCTAGCTTGACAGCCCGATAAACGGGTTCACCACGCGAACCGACCCGTAGAGCCGGTCGTGTTGGAACTCTTCTGCTTTGCAGGAAACCGGCGGTCGAAGCGGTACACCAGGATGTTGGCATCAATCAGCGCGGCCACGGTCGTACAAGGTCGAAGAGGTGCAGCCTCGAATCGATGGTTTCCGCCGGAACCGTTTGGCCGGGAGGGATCACACGGATGACATCCCCGGCAGGAACCCACACAATATCAACGCCCGGGCGCAGCCTGTACTGATCCGCGATGGCCTTGGGAACCGAGACTTGATACTGGGAGGTAAGTTTAGCGAAAGCGCCTTCTCTTCTGTCCTGACTTGAGCAAGGATTGAATACTTGTTCAGACATTGGCGCCAAAAGCCTTGACTTCTCGTACTGCGCCAATCAGACGCAACCCAGCGAGAATCGCAACGCGTCACAAACCTGCCGCATCCGCTCACTGCTCAAACTAGCCACTCGTCTCCCAAGCCGCTCCTGGCGAACCGTGATCGCGTTGTGAAGATTCACTGCGCATGGCCCTTTCATCCCGTCTTCTAGATCCAGCACGACCTCTGACGGTACATCACGGATGGTCGAAGTGATCGGGGCAACCGTTGCGGTCGCCAGGACGCCCATGGCGCTATCACGGGTGAGGATAAGAACCGGTCGCTGCTTGTCGGGCGCGGCAAACTGGCACAAGTGAACATCCCCGCGCTTCAGTCTTCCGGCCAAGCCGCAACCTCCTCCCACGGGAGATACTCGTCGCTCCGCTGCGGCCGAGCCTCGTAGCCGCGCCGGTCCCGCTCCTCCATCTCCTTCACACGCAAACGCCCCAGATGTTCTCGCAGCGCCTGCCGGATCAACTCCGACCGGTTCACTTTCTGGCGTTTGGCGGCTGTATCGGCAGCTTTCAACAGCTTGGCATCGAGGACAACCTGGATCGTTTCCACTGTGGATTCCTATCCACAGTGTATTCCACAACGTTAAATGGCGACCCCGGCGCGCCAGAGCAGGTAAGCGCTGGCTTGCCGGACACAGAGCCACCAATCGTAGGGATTGTTGTGCCCATTGCCGCTGGAGCGCGGCGAGCCGTAGGCGGTGATGCCGCTGCGCTGGAGCATGCGCTTGGCGCGATAGACGTGATACCAGTCGGTGACTACTACACAGGAGGCCAGGTTCATTCGGCGGAGGATCTCGCCGGTGGCAGCAATGCTGTGGGCCGTGCTACCACCTTCGTCCTCAACGATGATCTTCTCCGGGGGGACGCCGCGTCGGATCAGGTAGTCCCGGCCCACCTCGCCTTCGGTAAAAAGAGGATCGCCGCCGGCGCCGCCGGTGGTGATAATGCGG
>JAEUQD010000638.1 GCA_016789925.1 Bryobacterales bacterium
CTCCTTTGCCAGCCGCCGCCCCTTCCATTCATCCATCAAAACCAGATCGGCACCGATTTCCTTGGCCAACAGCACTGAGCTTGTCTCCCCGGCGCCGAGGCCGCTGTTGGACATTGCGCGGGTCAGCGCTAGGCCTGGATCGAGCAAACCCGAATCCACCCGGCCTCGGATACCGCCGTAGCTCCTGGCAGGCCAGCACCCGCGATAACGACCTCGCTATAGACCTCAGGGGGGATGTGAACCACTGAGAAAAGCTTGCGGAGGGACCCTAGATGCCCGATCAGGGCAAGGGTGATGAGCGGGGAGGCGTTGGAGACCACCTTCACCGTTACAACCGTTGCAGTGTCCGGCGATCTTCCTCAAGTTGTTCAGCGCCGTAGTGGAGCGAAACGGCGCGACGGCCGGCAAACTCGATGAAGACTTCCAGCGGCGTTTCACAGAGTTCCGCCGCCCGGCCCAGCGAGATCTTGTCTTCGCGAAAGAGCTCCAGTGCAAGCAGTCTCGCCGCATCGGCGGACGGATTGGAGCGGTTCAACTGCGCCGCTTCAACCAGCCCTTCCGGCAAATTGACCTGCACACTCTTCATACGCCTACCCTAACATAGGCCACCCGGAACCAAGTGCTTCTGGGCAGTCCGGCCCTTCGACGGCGCTCAGCGTCGCTAATCAGGGTTATTCGCGAGCGGGTCAGTTAAACTGGTTTACCTTGCCGTCGATCCGTTCGCCGTTGATCAACCGGCTCAGCAGCGCCAGCGCATATCCCGGATCCTGCATGGTCAGCAGCCGCAGCAGCGCCACGAAGATCATCTGGATCCGGAACAGCAGGCCGGTCATGAACCCGAACCGCTTGCCGAGGTAGACGGCGGCTCCATTGGCCGCATCGGCGGCGAAGGAAGCGCGAATGCCGGGGTCGCGCGACAGCACTTGCGCCGACGGAAGCAGCGTCCCCTTGATGTCCTGCGCCAGGGCGATTTTCTTGCCCGCGCGCCGGATCTGGTAGGCCAGTTCGACATCGATCCAGTACTCGCCATACTTCTCGTCGAGATAGTTGATGCCCTGGAGCGATCGCCGCCGGATCAGCAGCGCCGCCCCGTCGTGCAACTCCCAGTCGCTCTCGAGCGCGACGACGGGCAGCCCCGCCGGATCGCGCCAGCAGGCCTTTGCCTGTTCGGCTGTCGGCAGCATCCGCACCTTTGTCGCCACCGCGCCCGACTCGTCCAGCAACAGCGGCGTCACCGCCAGCGCCGTCGAGTCGTCCACCAGCCGGTCAGCCAGTTTCGTCAGCGCGCCCGGTTCCAGAACCACGGCGGGAGACAGCAGCAGAATGAACTCGCCCTTGGCCGTCCGGATGCCGATGTTGCGCGCGGTGGTCAACCCGCAATGGTGGGGAAGGCGCAGGACGGTGACCCCGGAGAATTCGGAATCGATCGACTGGCAGCCGTCGCGCGAGCCGTTGTCGACCACGATAAGCTCGATTTGCGCGCGGTCCGGCGATGCCTCCAAGGCCGCCAGGCAACGGCGCAATACCCCCGCAACATTATGTGTGACAATCACCACCGACACACGAAGTGCGGGCGCTTCCGGCTGCTGTTCCTGCATGTCTGAGACCTCTCTATCGTAACCCACGCCTCCGGGCGCCCGGCCTATGACATGATGAAAGAATGTTCCGAATCGCCACCTTGCTGGTGATATGTGCGTCCGCCCTAACGGCGGGACAACAGGTTCTCCTCGTCCTTCTCAAGGGCGCAAACGCCCTGGCGTACTACACACCGGAAGGCCAGTTGTTGACGAAGGTTCCCGTCGGCCAGCACCCCCACGAAATGCTCCTGTCGCGCGACGGCAAGTTCGCCTACATTACCGACAACGGCACCATGCGGATCGAGAATCCGGGCCAGGGCGGTAACACGATCTCCGTCATCGATCTGGCCGCCCGCAAGCGCATCGACACCATTTCGCTCGGCAAGTTCCGCCGCCCGCATGGCATCTCCCTTGACCCTGTTCGGAACTACCTCGCCGTGACGACTGAAGGCCCTGACCAGTTGATCCTGATCGACACCGACGGCAACAAGGTGATCCGGCGCTTCGACCCGAAGGGCAAGGTCTCGCACATGGTCTCGTTCGGTCCGGGCAAGTCCGGCGCCGAATATGCCTTCGTCAGCAACAGCGGAGCGGCATTTCTCTCGGTGATCCAGCTCACCACCGGCGTCGTCAAGACCATCCCCACCGGTGACCGTCCGGAGGGCAGCATCCTCTCGCCAGATGGCAAGGAACTGTATGTCTGCAACCGGGAATCGGCCACCATCAGCGTCATCGACACGGCGCGCCAGGCGGCGATCGGCGAAATCCGCACCGGGCGCGGACCCGTCCGCATCGGCGTCACCCCCGACGGCCGTACGCTTGCCTACGCGCTGATGCACCACAAGCGCATCGGCTTCGCCGATATCGAAACCCGCCGCCAAACCGGATTTGTCGAGGTCGATGGCGAACCGATCTCGTTGCATATCTCCGCAGACGGCAAGATCGCCACCGCGGCCGCCGAGGAGGCCGACACCGTGTATGTGGTTTCAGTTCCTGACCAGAAGCTGATTCGACAGTTCAAGACCGAGAAGGGCGCCGGACCCGATCCGGTCATGCTCGTGGAACTACCTTAGTTATAAAATTGGAGGCAATATGGCGTCGATCATCACCAAACGGGTACGGCTGTCGCGCCGGACACTGCTGAAAGGACTGACTCTCGCGCAGGCGCCCATCACCATCGGCCTGCCGCCGCTGGTGTCGATGTTCAACTCGACCGGCACCGCCTACGCGGCGGGCGAGAAGAAGACCGCGCCCATCGAGTCGCGCTTCGTCTTCTGGTTCAACGGCAACGGCATTCCCGAGCGCTACTGGATTCCGACCGAGACGGGCAAGGATTACGCGCTCAGCCCGTGCCTCACCCCGCTGGCGCGCTTGCGGAACGACGTCCATGTAATCACCGGTCTCGACAACGCCGCCGGCCGGGGCGGCACGCATCCGCACTCCACCAGCGGCATTCTCACCTGCCAAACCTTTACCGGACGCGGCGCGGGCGGTCCATCGTTCGACTACCTGATCGCCAACAAGATCGGCAACGATTCCCGTTTCCGCTCGCTCCAGATCGGCGTCTCGCAGGAAAGCTTCGGTGGTTCGCTCCAGCGCAACATGACCTGGGCCGCTGCCGACCGTCCCGTCCCGCCCGAAGAGATCCCCCACCGGTTGTTCGACCGGCTGTTCGGCCGCCACGAAGAAGGCTGGATCAACCGCAAGCGCAGCATCCTCGACACCGTCCGCCAGGACGCCACGCTGCTGAAGAAGAACCTTCCGGCCGGCGACGCCCAGCGGATTGACGAGCACCTGAGCGGCGT